>NZ_JABXKI010000228.1 GCF_017115095.1 Nostoc sp. NMS4
GCTGCAATGGCGTGGCAGGGAACCAGCAGCGATCGCGTTTACTTCTGTTTGAAAACCCCACAGAAAACATTGACCTGTGAGGATAAAAATGGACGACCTTTCAGGATGACCCCATTTTATTGGTCACAGTGGAAGAGTGATGGAATGCCGCGCCAAGTAGTACGTGACCCAGCAACCGGAGTTAACGGCTTAGTGAAAGCGACTAACCCATACAAACCGTTTTGGGCGTTTGGTGGATTCCTGGGGTTTGCCCTAGCTGGGTGGATGCTTCGCCATTGTCAAAATGAGGAGAAGCAGAGAGCAGTTTTTGAAGACATCGCCCAAAAACGGGACGCAGCAAAGGCAGAGATGGCCGCACGTTCCGAGTTGTTAGAGAGTTACCGAGACGTTGCGATCGCAGAAGTTCAATTACAAGCTGACCTGGATCTAGTGGCCAATGATCGCACTGTGGATATCCAAAAAGCTGAGATTTATGCCCACACGGAAATTGAAGTTACGCAGATGGAGGCAACTGACGCTATTTTTGAGGCGCAAACGGCTGGGATGACCGAAGAACAGAAGGCACAGTACATTTTGCAGCTACGTGAGATGAAAACGCCTTATCTACAAGGTAGCCAGACTTTAGCGGGGACGATTGACCCGAACGACAAGGTTACTGGATCTGAGCCAGGAGCGATTGCCTCTAGTGACAAATATCGCTGGATTAACAACACCATCGGCTACCCCACTCTGATATTTGGTGGTATGGGTGCGGGTAAATCCTGGACTACTAGAGAAATTATTTGGAAGAAAGTACAAGCCGGATGGAACATCGTAGCGCTTGACCCTCACGGCACACAGGTCGAGTGGAAAGGCGTAAGGCTGATTACTGGCTACAAAGAAATAGCTCTCTTCATGCAATGGTACATGGATGAAATGCGCCAGCGCTATGAAGATTACCGCAAGAGCGGCATGACTGAAGAACAGTGGACGGAGAACCTAAGAGCATCGGGCAAGATGCTATCAGTTATCTGTGAAGAATTTACAACTTGGACAGATAACATTGTTGAGCCAATGCCAGACGATTGTGAGGATGAAAAATGGAAGCCCGACCCGGATTTTGTTGGTAAATGGTTTCGCTGTGCCATGACTGAATCTCGTAAACAATTAATGATTCCTTTGTTTGTCGCTCATGATCGGACGATGGAGATTTTAGCTAAAGCCAAAGGGTTATCAAAACTTCGGGATGCGGCACTGTTAGAAGTTGAACTAATCGCAACGATTGACCCAATCACCACGGAAGCTAAAGCTAGCGGTCAGGGTAGGATTAAGCTACCTGGGCATGGGCAATGGATTGATATTGAACTGCCTAAGCTCAAAGCCAAGCGAATTGATTTTAGGCTTGATGAATCTGTGATAAGCGATGCTCAAAGCAATACCAGTCATGTAGAGCCAAAACTTTCAACCGACTCCGAAATAGCAGAGCGCATCTGGCAACTGGAATTTAATTTAGATAAGCCCCCGGCAGAGTCTAGCTCTACCCAATCCTTAACACCCATTGCCCAATCACTGCTGCAATACCTCCAGCGCACAGGAAGAACATCGGCAGTCATACAGGAGATACAGCCAAACTTTAAGGTAAAAGGTCAACGCTTCAGTTCCGAGGAGCTAAAGCGACTGTTTAATGAGTTGGTTGAAAACAGTCTGGCCGTCTGGCTGGATGCAAATACCATCGAAATCAGCCATTGAGCAGACAGACGGACAGAACGGACAGAATTAGACAGAATCCTTGTACAGCAAGGGACAGAGCAGACAGAAACTAGATAGGTTCACCCGCAGAAAAGTTTATGTTATTGTGGTTGTTGATCTCTGCATAAAATTATGCTGGTTGATATGAATAAGTTGTTTACTAAATTCAGTACGTGAACTGGCGGATATTAGTAAATAGGATATTTTGAAACTGCTAGATTAGCAGAGCTTAATAGGAGGATAAATTTTGGGTATAGTTGATGATGCAAGAAAAAGTTTTTCTAATAAATCAAAAGGTATACAGCAGGCTCTAGCGATACAGTATGAGGAGCAGCTTATTCTTCTAGGCTTAGGCAAATCCCAGATTGAGGGTCAAACCTTACAGGAGCTTAAAGACAGCTTGGAGCGTGTGAATGATGCTATTGCCAATCCTGACAGCTTTCCAAAATTCAATATTGCAATGGGAGGTGAAGCGGGAATTCCCTACGTTACGCGAGGTGATTCAGAAGCGCATTATCAGATAACAATACTTCCAACTCTTCTAGAACGAAAGAAGCTTATCTTAGAAAGGATAAGATCATCAGAGAATAATGAGAAAGTAGAAAGCTTGCAGGATTTAATCAATAAAAAAGTAATAGATAAGGATGATCAGGAGAGGTTAAAAAAAGAACTGAACCAATATATTTTAGAATCTCAGAGTCTTAAAGAACAATATCAGCAAGTCATTAATGTTCAGAGTGAACAAATAGAGAAAACTGAGTCAGAGAAATTAAAGCTTTCTGTAGAGTTATGGGAGAGACGTTCTAAGGTTTTCCTCTCTTTTCTGGAGCGTGAATCTGCTGCAACTATTATTGGAGCTATTCTATTAATACTTATTGCTTTAGCTCATATAGTTGCTATTGGCTTTAAAATTACAATTCCGGAAACTCTTAATAGTGCTTTTCTTCTCATACTTGGATATTTCTTCGGGCAATCTACCAATCAAGCTTCATCTACTAAAAATATTAAAGATAACAAAGAATCTGAGTAGTCTTAATGTAGTATTGCCCTTCCTAGATTTTGCTAGAAGAGATTTTAGAGGAAGAAATAATTGTAAAATTGAACCAAGTATGGTTAGTGCTTTTTGATACATTTTAGCGGAAGATGCCTAACAACCGCGCTGCACCGGAACTATTTAATATGGTTGATTGTGTTTCAAAAGCTATCTGCGTCCGGTGAGCGCGACCGTTGTGCAGCTTAGATTGTTGGTTAGGGCAGCGATTTGAAGTTGTCGTTGGGGTAATTAATTTAAAAAGTGGTGTGGAGTTTAAGCAACTATTTAGAGGAGGCTCAATGATTCCAGCCCTGCTATTGAACTCTGCTCTTCTTACAGGCACCGAATTTGCTGTAGCTGCGTTTATACATCCGTCCTTATCTCGTCAAGATCATCTTCACATATATTATTAACCTCATTTGCATCTAAATTCTGATTTCGTTGTTTAAACTCATCCAACAAATTAAAGCACTTTTCAAAACCAGCCTTTTCATCGTGACAGTAAAGCATAATCATTTTCGACCAAGAGCTTACCATTGTTATTCCTAGCTTTTTCTGTAACCAAGGCTGAAACTCTCCATAAAAATCTTCCTCCTCAGTATTTTCAATTCCCAAGATGATATCAACAGCGATATCAATATATAGCTGTGGTACTGTCGGGCTGTTCTCCACCTTGCATCTGTATTGTCAAAATTCCCCTAGTTGGCACTACAAGTTTTAATGCCAACACCTGTATAGACTGCGGTATAGACAAATATGGATCATACCTGTAAGTGGTCATCGCGCTCTTCGGATAAGCTATTTTTATCAGCCTACGAAAGAATGAGGCTTCTAGCGATTGTGCTGTCGTGCTGATTGATAAGCTTGGGTTAATCGGGTGTCATCGCTCACGATAGAATAGGGTTTTTGGTGACTTACATTGTTTAATTGGGGTTAGACAATGTAAGCTAGACCCTATGAAAATCAACCGATTCGGTAGAGCAGAAATCCTCACCCCCGACCAAATTAATGTCCTATTTACCGAGGGCTTTGTCAACCCACGCGATCGCGCTCTGTTTGGCGTGTGCCTTTACGCAGCCTGCCGGATCAACGAAGCTTGCACTTTGGCGGTGAAAGATGTGTTTGGCAGCAATGGTGTCAGAGGCGTGTTAGTATTACGCAGCGTGAACACCAAAGGCAAGCGAGACACCAGGGAAATCCAAGTGCATCCGAAGCTGAAGCAGTATTTAGAAGAGTACAATCCTAACCGCCGCAAGGAGTTCTTGTTTCCCGGCAGGCATGGACTCTTACACATCCACAAGGTCAGTGCTGATAAAATCCTCAGAGATACCTGTGTGCGTCTGGGCATTGAGGGCGTGAGTACCCACAGCTTTCGGAGGACGGCGTTAACTAGGATGAGCGATGCAGGAATACCGTTGCGCCACATACAGGAGATATCGGGGCATCGGACTTTGGCAGCTTTAGAGCGATATCTGGGGGTAACTGAGAAGCAGAAGCAAAACGCGATCTCTGCTTTGGATTTTTGAATATTTCTATACGAGATTCTATACGGAAGGAAACGGCTGTATAGAAATAGTGTCTCTTGCAGAAAATTACTTAAATCTCGGCTCAATGCCATTTTGATCAATCTTTATTATTTTTCTCTTCTTTTTCTGTGACTAATCTCATAAATTTTTTGCCTATAGTTGTTAATTGAGGTGTTGTATCATTAAGGTCTATAAGAGATAAATTCGGCATTTTGCTTACTCCATCTATATTTATTAAGGATTTATTCAATAATATTTCCAGACTTTCTATTAAATCTTCTTTGCTCATTTCTGCTTTGATATTTACTTCTGAGATTAACCGATTTATAGAAAAATCTTTTATTGATTTGATTTCAGACTGTTTAAATATAATGTCTAGTACCTTTGCGTCATTAGGTGATATTTTCTCCAAAATATCTATATAAGATGGATGAATAAACGTTCCTTTAATAGACGATTCTAATAACTTAGACCATTTATCGCTTAATATTTCATCTTCTTCGATTGAAATATTTTCAAGTATTGGTATTAAGGTTTTTATAGGTACTTTTTTCGGTTCTATTCCTGCATGATTAAGTCTTTCATAAATTTCTTCCATAGCCTTTGCTGTTCTTTTTGCATTAAAACATCTCACCTCATTGATAACTGTTTCAATCGCAATTCCATCCACTCCTTCAAAAACTTTTGAAAGAAATTTGTATATATCGCCCTTAACTGTTAGAGCAAATGCAGCACCTGAAAATATTGCTAGCCAATCACTCATATAAATCCTCTTTTTTCTAGTAACTTTAAATGCTTCTAACAGCTTAAACTATACTGTAACGCTTGCCTGAGTGGTGAAGAGGGCTGCGGCAGCAGCAGAATTAGAGAATGCCATGAATGTTTCAGCGCACTGGTTTAGGCACAGTCATGCTACCCACGCATTAGATGAAGGTGTTCCGGTGCATTTGGTTCAGGCTACTTTAGGGCATACAAGTTTGGATACCACGAGTAAATATTTACACGTTAGCCCTGATAGGAGTTCTGGGGAGGTTTTAGTTAAGCGATGGTCTGAGCCGTTTTAATTAGCGATCGCTACATCACGTACTTGTTTTTGAATCCTGCAAGTCTATATCATCTTCCAATTCTTCAGCAGTGTCTGAGTAATTGAACATGAAGACAAACTTGTTTTTAGGTAGAACTAAAGTTGGAAGATAGAACGGTAAACCTTCCCAGTCATCTTCTTTTCTACCTTGTTCCAAAATGACAATAAGTGTAGGAACATTAGGATATTCTTGCTTTGCCTTATTTACCCATTCAGGGCTAGTAAAACCAGAAGTTCCTCTCCACGTTCCTGACCCATCTTTTGCCGGTCTATTTTTTAATCTAAGTCCCTTGCCTTTTGTTTCTTTTCCCCGACGAACATTGAGCCGTCCCTGCTGAATACCTGCCGTATTCTTCATGGCCTTGAGTACCTCTTGAACTCGTTTATCCTCCCAGGGATAATTACCAGCAGGGCGACTTGGCATATATGATAAAATATTCAGTAAAAAGTCAATATCTACTTCATATAGCATATCTTCATCGCTATACGGCTCTAAAAGCTTGGTTAAATGCTCTGTATGCTCCTTAATTTCCGAAGCTTTCCAGAGTGGATCAGGGGGGAAAATAGCTATCCCAGGTGTAAAAGCATTAATTGCTGACGGATTTAAGACATTAGAACGAGTTGGTTTCAGTTTTGACCCTACCCAAACGGGCTGAATGTTAATATTGTTAGGGTCATCACCTATAGCTTGGCGCATTCCCTCATCAGCTTCATGAATTGCTCGGAAATCTTCTAAAATATGCTGAGGCAGAAAAAGGCGAGTCACATCAAGTAATTCCTGACGATAACCAAACATTCGTGCGTGCTGATGTACTGTATCCATCGTCTTTAGCTTGGCATCACGTCCGTAATAAGTAATCATTAATCCCTCAATAGTGACACCACGGCCAAGTCTGTTACCCCCTATAAGAATGTTCATCCCTGGGCTATACTTTAGTTCTTTATCTGGATTACTTGCATCAATAACCTTTGGTATGGCATTTCGTAGCTCATGCTCTAGCTCTATAACTAAATCATTGAGTGGTGGGAGATTTTTTGCTGTTTCACTTAACTCTGTATAGGCTTGATTTAGCCACTTAATTGCTTCTTCACGCTTTGTAGCAGATAGCTTTCCTCGAAGAGCCTTATCAAGCTCCACAACAAAGCTACGAATAACCTTTTCCAACGTGCTATGAGTGATGCGCTTGTGGTCAATATGAGCCAGAAAAGAGTATTTAGCATCTGAATTTTTTGCAGATTTTATTTTATATATTGAACCTAAGAAGAAACAGCATAGAGATAGTCTCAATCCGGGAGGAATGTATCCAAGATGCGTGAGTTATTGTGAGGCGTTCTCCATGATCAATTAGTCGCAAAAACGCAGCGCCATAAAGGAATTCCTGATCATTGATCATGGTCAAATCTATGCAAGGGCTAGGTTATGTTCAACTAAAAAAAGACATTATTGGTTGGTTTACCCACTGTTGCTACTATATTGCACCCAAATAAGAACCGCTATAGAAGAGTACAACCCCAACCGCCGCAAAGAGTTTTTGTTTCCCGGCAGGCATGGACTCTTACATATTCACAAGGTCAGCGCTGACAAAATCCTCAGAGATACCTGTGTGCGGCTGGGCATTGAGGGGGTTAGTACCCACAGTTTCCGCAGGACTGCGTTAACCAGGATGAGCGATGCCGGGATACCGTTGCGTCATATTCAGGAGATATCGGGGCATCGGACTTTGGCGGCTTTGGAGCGATATCTGGGTGTAACTGAGAAGCAGAAGCAAAACGCGATCTCTGCTTTGGATTTTTGAATAATGTTTATAACAAAACTAAATACGTATTATTAAAATAGAATTAGTAAGAGATTTTTCAGGTAATAAATAATGCTTAAGAAAAGAGAATTACAGGCTTATGTTAAAGCAATTGAATTAGTGGATGAACAGATTGCACCAAAATATAGTCGTCCTAAAACGTATACAGAAGCAATTGAAGAATTAGAAAAGACTAGCTCACTTAGCGTAGATAAATACTATAGCTCTAATATTAATTTAATTGATAATATTAAAAGTTTGAGTAACGATCTCATCATGGGTAAAGAACTATCTCTTTATGGAGACGCTATAGAAATAAACGAAGCTTTCCAAGATAAAGTTAACCAGTGGATAAAAATATTAGGTAGCCAAACGGGGTTATCACAGGCGATTATTATAGCTAAAGTTAATATTAAAAAACAGGAATTATTGAATGATAAACTAGGAAGATTGAGGCAAATTTTATCCCCTCTATTTAAATTTGTTGGCATGTAAGGTATCACCGTGCCAAAACGGTATAATTGTAAGCCTTTGCCTGTAATCCTTGTACAGCAATAGTTTCACCCAGGTCTGTCTGAGGTGGTATTTCATCTTCAGTGCCGCAAGAATCCGCTATCACGAAATCGCGGCGCGCCTACGCTAGAGCATCCAGCCCCTGATGGAGATTGGTGCGGTGCGTATGGTAAGTAGATTTTGAGTCGGTTGCTACTTACGCAGCAGAAAATAAACATTTTAAATACTATTGTTGAATTAAGTTACATAATTCAACAAACCTGCTTTATCATTATGTTGTGAGCTAATAAAAGCCATTAAACCTCTCGGAAAGTCTTTACTACTTCACTTAATCCTCGCCAGGGGAGACTAAAAAGATGAAAACCCCTAACACAGTAGAAGATAGAATCACTCGTCGAATTGACAGTAGCGATCGTGATGTCTTTATGCGTAAGGATTTTGTAGACATTGCTAGCTACACTCAAATTGGGCGTAGTCTCAAGGAATTAGTAAAAAAAGGTAAAATCGTAAAAATTGGTTATGGGCTTTACGCTAAAGCTGTATTTTCTCCTTTATCAAAGCGTATAGTTACCCGTAGAGGGTTACGTGAACTAGCAACTGAAGCTCTAAAAAAATTACAGATAGAGGTTGTAGCATCAAGCTATGATCAAGCTTATAGTCAAGGACGTACAACGCAAGTTCCAACCGGACGAGTTGTTGGTGTTAAAGGGCGAGTTTCACGTAAAATTGGTTACGACGGTAAATATGTAACCTTTGAATACGTTTCTTGACTCAAACCTTGTAGAAATTATTGCCAGTGATCTTGGTGTTGATCCTTCGTTTGTTGAGAAGGATTGGTATGCTATGCGGATAATTGCATCCTTGATCGCTGTGAATGATTTTGGTGTGCAGTTAGTTTTTTCGGGAGGAACTAGCTTATCAAAAGGGTTTGGACTTATTAAGCGTTTTTCGGAAGACCTTGATTTCAAAGTAATTTTGCCAAAAGCAAATCCTACACGCAATGAATGTAGTAATTACCGAAAGCAAATTGTTGAAGTAATCCGTGGAAGTAGTTCAGAATGGTCATTGGACGAGGAACCAAAATCTGAAAATGCAAATCGTAAATTCACTTGCAACATTCGCTACAAAGAAAATTTTGAGATAACTGCGGCACTTCGTCCTTATATAAAGTTAGAGGTTAATTTTATTGTGCCTACCTTGCCTGTTGAACAAAGGGCTTTACAGTCTTTTATTGCTCAAGCAATGGATCAATCACCAGAAGTTCCTTTAATAGCTTGTGTTTCACCCATAGAAACAGCAGCAGAGAAATTGAGTGCTTTAACCTGGCGAGTGTTATCTAGAAACAGAAGTAGTGAAAAAGATGATCCATCTCTTATTCGCCATTTATATGATTTAACAGCATTACGAGGCTTAATTTTTAATTATTCAAATTTTTCGGATTTAGTTGTTGGTGTGATGCGAAAAGATATAGAGAACGACAGAGGAAGAATTAAATCATTAGCCAACTCCGAAGTTGAATTGTTACAAAAAATGCTGCTAACACTAGAAGATGATTCTTTGTATGCTAATGAATATCAGCAATTTGTTACAGGAATGTCTTACGCTGTAGAAGATGAATGCCCCACTTTTAGTGAAGCTATAGACGCTGTTAAAAGCATAATTAGCATGATTCAATAAAAAATGTAAGTAGTGGCAAGGTTGACTGGTACTTTGAACCTAGCACTCGACACTGTTTGAAGAAGTAAAATATTAATGGATAGAGTATTTACATTTTTGAATGTGCTATGTAGCTTTAAATTCATCTATTTTCTTTTTCATAGCAACATAAGCTTCATCTTTAGTTGAGAAGAATTCTCCTAAAAGAATTGAATTTTGACTGCCTTTACTATTCTCGATCTGAAATTCTGAAATGCTATAACAAAGCTTTTGAATTGCTATAGAACTCCAATCTTGATCAATTGAGTCAAGAGACACTATGACACTCCACCCTTTATAATGTGCCATGTGATTATTACAGATATATCCTAGCTTTCCGCCAAACTCTATTAAATCATCTTCTTCCCAAATTTCAGGCTCTAGTTCTTTGTAGTTTTGTTCTTTTAACGATTTTTTTAATTCTTGCAAATGGTCTGCGGAAGTAATACTAGTGCAAGTTCTATGAAGTAAGAAATTATTAGGTATATAGGATAGATAATCACCTGTTTTTGGATCATAATTATGTAAAGCAATTTCTCGATTTTCAAAAACTTTTAAATTCAGAGGATTTTCAGCAAACGGGTTTATAAGTATATGTAAACCATCAGCAATAGTTTCTTTATAAATTGGCCTTTCTTCTAGAAATCTATACAGTCCTACTTGCTGATCTGATTGGCATGATCTAGAGCCACTAAATAGGACTGGATATTTACTAATCTTAGCTAAAGCACGCACCTTACAAAAGGTAGCTCTATTGTTAAAGATTACTGCACTTACGTGCTTTAATTTAGAATTAGTAAATAATCCAACATTTACATTAAAACCAGGTTTCTTTTGAACTCTATAGTTATAAGAATCTCCAATGATAGTCAAATTACCATCTGGATCTCTTCTTGAAAGAACTTCTTCATATCCGTAAAGGACTCTGATAATTGCTAGAGAATCTTGCAAGAAAAAAAATGGTTGCTCAAAGGGAGCAACGCATATTACAAATGGTTTATTTTTAACATGAGGAAGCTTAGAGTAATCTTTACGGAATTTCTTAGACTTTTTATTTATAGAGAATTCGAGCCTAATTGCGGATAATCTTAGTATGTCCTTTATGCTAGTATTTTCTAATAAATCGTAATCTTTATCCCATTCTGGTCTATAGCCTTCACTATTACTTGCTATTGCTGCTTCAGCAATGAAATCACCATAGGGTGAACTTACAAGAAAATCTGGAGTTTCATGTGAGGTATCTACGCTACATCCGAGTTCTTTAAAACAGGCAAATAAATATAATTCCCAGAATACGGAATTAAACTTTGTTTGAAATTCTTGTACCAGTTTTCCATTGCGATCTATAAATCCATCAGCCCAACTTTTAATAACCTCAATCTCTGGTTCGCAAAATCCTGGTTCTGTAATATAGAGAAAGTGATTATGTTGCTCCTCTTTAGGGACAATAGGCGTAAATAAATCCATAATGATAAAAATGCTATAAAATATGCCAAGTAAGTGCTAGCTTTTGAGTGTGCATCCCAATCTGAGTAGCTCGGCGGACACCCGTAAACTGATGCCACACTTCACACTCAGCAGCTTTTAGAGAATTACCTATACTTTAGTTTTCTCAAACGTGCCAAAGCAGCTACTACTGGAGGGTCTTTGACATCTTCAGGAATAATTATTTTATCGTCAGGTTTAATTCCACAAATATCAAAATCATGTTCTCCTATTTGCCATGCTGGACGAATGGATATTTGTCGTTTCATAATTCCAAGCTCCCAGAAAAAATCTGGACTGGAACTGTCTTGAGCTATATATCCTGGTGTAAGGATGTAAAATCCCAAATTTTCAAATGCACTGATAAATTGATCAATATTTCTAGAATTGCTTGGTTCCATAGTGTGAATACGATAACCCAATAGGACTTGTGAGTTACTAGAAACTTCCAGGCAATCGGGATTAGTCCCAATAACTACACGATAAGCTGCTGGATTATCAGCATCAATTCCAGTAATAATAGATACCCTGATTTTTTCTTCTACATCTGTGTCTCCTACAGCTTCTCGCCATTGAGCAAAAATTTTCTTGCTTGCATTTTCATCTCGAAATAAAAATGCAAGCTGTAGGAGTGGGAGATTTTGAGAATTCGGTATAAATCCAACGCCTACTCCGCACCAACCAGCTTTATCCCAAAGATGGACATTAATCAATGATAAAATTTTGCGATCGCGATGTTTTAGGTGATCGATACTCTTGAGTTCAGGCGGAGGTTCACCTTGTCCTGGCTTGGGTGAGACTACATTAGCTCGTTGTTGAAAGGTATTCTGAACTGTTTCAGTGTTCCAAATATTTGTTCGTTGAGATGGAAAATGCTTATCACTATCGCTTAACCTCCAATCCGTTAGTTGCAGTTTTGGACTTTTACCCAAAATATTCCAAACAGCAACAGCTACGTTTGTAAAATCCAGTGCGCGAGAAAAAGCCAGTTCATCTTGTAAAAGTCTTTCAAAATACTGTTCCGGGTTTGATACAAACGCTATCTTAAAAATTACTTGAATAATTAACTCAGTCAACGTTTTGTTTAATGATTCAGGATTAAGCCCTGTTATGTAAGATTCATTGGCAGAATGCTTTACTTCTATGAGAGTTTCAAAAGTTTCCCCATCTTCCTCTTTAATATGAAAATCAATAACGTTAGCAACAGAATCGGATGATATTATTTGAAATCTAATATTTGGTTGATGAGGAATTAATTGCGAATCAAGACTTGTTGCCAGAAAAGCTTCAAATGCGGCAAGAATTGACTCTGCAATAAACAACGATCTACTGTTATTTAAAACTTCAGCAACTACATTGCAGCCAAGAACTTGTGAGCGGAGTTCTACTGTATCCTCTGCTAAAAATTCCGGTAGTTCTGGTAGGTCATTAGTTGCTGGTTGTGCTATCCAGTCATTAAAAAACTTACGTACACTTGCCTCATCTTCCTCCTCTGGAATCCAACCCTTAGAACGAAGATAATCTTCATAACCTAGTGCGTACAACGATGCTATGAATGAATGATGAAATCCAATTTTTTCGAGAACTGCTGGCAAAAACTCTAAACACTGCAAGTCCTTAAAAGCAGTTTTAAGAAGAAGAATCCCAAGTACCAAATCTTGAGTTTCTCTCTCTTGCATAAATTTCTCTTGAGCTTCTTCATCAAGTCCAATTGCTTGTGCAATAACTGTAGAGGTGTCAATCCAAGCGAGTGTGATTGGAATCCGGCCTAATTGTAATTCGAGCCAGACAAGACGTTGTAGACAGGCAAAGGCTTGAATAGTAATTGTGCCGTTTTCCCAAAACTCATTAAAAGCTTGGGATGTTGCTAGGAGCATATTGGAACGCGCAGCCCACAGTAAGCCTACCGACTCATAAGCACTTGCACATAGAGCTAGTGCGGCAATTAACTCACCACGACACTCATGCATACCTAAGTCATGCTGCGCTCGACCAAGAAGACGAATTGCTTCGTAACGGTTTCCGCCAAGAAGTTTCTGCCTTCCTCGTGTCAAGAGCATACGTCCTGAAGTTGCTTTACTTTCACGTTGTTGAGAGAGTAGAAGTGCAGCTTCAAACAGTTCATCGAAGCCAGGATCATCAGGCAAATATTTACCGAGTTCCATGAGAATCTCGATCAATGGAGCTACGGGAAAGTTGACTAAACCTTCGCCCTCTGCAAATACCTTGCGAAATTCCTCAAGTATCCTTTTCAACTCAGCAGGTTCATGTCTGGACTCACTTAGATCCATTAGTAACTCAATGGATCTTGCTTGTAAGGCAGTGCTTGGTCTATCTTGATCAGCCTGGAGACGCTGTAATTCAGTATGTAGAGTTTTAGTTCGTGCTTCTAGCTTTGCATCGTAGGCTTCAAGTTGTGACCGTTGAACGGTTGTCCACAGAAGTTGCCATAGATTAGCTAATTTTTCAATATCTGTGACTTGGCTGCTTTCAATTGCTAGACGCTCAACATCGTTGTAAATGCGGTTAAACGTGTGAAAGTCATCATGCCACCAATAAGCAGTCCATGCTTTGGCGTAAGCACACCGAAGCTTTTGCTGATGCATTCCATATTGTTCGGCTATACGCTCGGCTCGTGCAAAACGTCCCTCAACCTCTACACGTGGTAATTCAAGTTCACGTGATAGAATAGCTGCCTCAAGACAATCCTCAACAAGTTGATACTCGACACCTTGATAACGAATAGGATCTTTTATCTGCGTCTCTAGTTCTTTCAATTCAGCTTCACGAGATGTGTCTAAAGCCCCCTTTTTAACAGCTGGCGTAAGAGGCAAATTGATTTTAAGAGTTTCTACAGCTAGATTTTCTCGCTTGTTCTGAAACACCTTATCGAGTATCCAAGTTCTATCTAGAACTCGTACATAAATGTTGTACTGTTTTCGCAGTTCATCTTCAATATTGGCTCGATCTTTATCTTTGATATATCGACTACTGATGAAATAAATAAAAGTGTAGCCACGCTGCGTTTCTACAATTCCTTGGACATCAGAACGAACTTTTGAACGCCACTGTTGTTTTGCACTGACGGCAAATGCCCAACGTTCTGAGGCAGCTTCACGCCCAACTCCCTCATACCAGCGAAGTGAAACAGCATCGGATACAGGGTAGGTTTCAGAGTCTACCTTGCTGTCTCCTCCTCCAGTGGGGCCTGTTTGCGGTAAAAGGTTAGGACAAAGCTCTTTTTCAGCTAATCTGCGGCAGAAATGTTCAAAATCCTTTTCTTGGCAACGGCTAGTCAATGTTTCTAAGTGATATTCCAAAAAGTTTCGATCTAGCAACGGCTCCCCAACTACTTGCGTATCGGAGAAAAGATAAGGTCGCCGCGCTCTCATGAAATCCGAAGGACGGAAGGATACTGACTCAGGTTGCTGACGCTTTTCAGCCATAAATATAGTAGAACTTTGCCTAAAGACAATACAATCTGCAAGTACAGAAATACTATTATAGCCAGTGAACTATAATTTACAATCGTCATACGAGCGAATTACTCCATGTAGCCGAATGTGTTCAAACAACAGCTTGGTTTCCCCTCCAGCTAATTCTAATTGGGTGAAGTTATATAAAATCTGCTGGAATTTATATCTAAAAATAAACTTTTTTCACCGTCACCACGTACACTGGAAACTAAAACCGAGTCGGTTGACCAAAGATCATCGTATCTTCTAGGAACGAAAGCCAGTGTCAACTTCTGACCCTCTTTGCCGCATTATCGCCCTGTTTAACCAAGCGGGTGGTGTCGCCAAATCGACACTGACCCAAAATTTGGGATATCACTTAGCAAAACGAAAACATCGGGTTCTCCTCATTGACCTAGACCCCCAAGCAAGCTTGACCAAATTCATGGGGTTAGTGCCATCTCAGTTACAAAAAACCGTTGCTGATGCCATTATCGACGAGCAGCCCTTACCGATTCATGAGGGCATTCACGGCATGGACTTGGTTCCAGCAAGCCGAGTCCTAAGTGGAGCCGAAATGCAGTTAGTCAGTGCTGCGATGCGCGAGTTACGCCTTAAGGAAGCCATTGAATCTGTTCTAAATGAATACGACTTCATTCTTATAGATTGTCCCCCCAGCTTAGGATTGCTTTCGTATATCGCCTTAGTCGCGGCCACACACGTACTCGTTCCCGTTGAAACCCATATAAAAGCCTTCGAGGGAACAGACGAGCTTTTACAAACTATCACCCACGTAAAAAATAAAGCCAACCGCAAAATCACTATAGCCGGGTTTATTCCCACGCGGTATGCTCAACAGAACTCAGCCGATAAACGAGCATTGGCAGCCATCCAAGAACAACTTTCCGCTTGGGGTCGGATCTTCCCACCCATCCCTAGAGCTACCGCTTTTGTCGATGCGTCAGAAGAACGTGCGCCTCTAGCAGTATTTGACCCTAAACATTCTGTAGTCCCTATTCTTGAAGAAATCACCAAGGCTTTGGAGGCTTTATGATCCGACGCAAACAAACAGACAAACCCTTTGGGGGTCAAATTACAACTCCACCCCCTGCACCTTGGTTATCCTCCCCAGATGCCGAGTTGCCAGCCGCTACTGAAACTACTATCAAACTCTCAGATATAGTTCTGCCTCAACACCAGCCCCGACGATACTTTGACCCACAAGCATTAAAAGAATTAGTCTCGTCAGTCAAGCAGCATGGCATCCTCCAACCTCTGTTGGTGCGTCCACTAGGCTCTGGGAAATACGAATTAGTAGCAGGAGAACGACGCTATCGGGCAGGGCAGGAAGCTTTACTTGAAGTTGCGCCTGTGGTTGTGCGTGAGCTATCTGATGACCAAGCGTTTCAGTTGGCTTTGATTGAAAACCTGCAACGAGAAGACCTTAATCCCGTTGAAGAAACTGAAGGGATCTTGCACCTGTTGGCAATCCGGCTGCATTGCGATGTAGAAGCCGTGAAATCCTTGCTGTATCGAATGAAAAACGCTCACAGTAAGGGGGAACAGCCGTCAAAATCCTCATTAAATGAATCTAGGAAAAACGTTTTTCCTAACTCAGATAATCCACAAACTGAGGACAACATTTCTGACCAGTTAGCCGAGAAAAATGAATCTAGGAAAAACGTTTCTCCTAACCCAGATAATCCGCAATCTGAGGACAACATTTCTGACCAGTTAGCCGAGAAAAATGAATCTAGGAAAAACGTTTCTCCTAACCTAGATGAAGAACAATCAAACACGGTACAACAGGTGTTTGAGAGTTTGGGACTCATGAATTGGCTATCGTTCATCACCACACGCTTACCTTTGCTAAATCTGCCCGAAGAAATTTTAATAGCACTGCGTTCTGGTCAACTGGAATACACCAAAGCACAAGTCTTGGCGCGGGTAAGAAATAATGAAATCCGAAAAAAACTTTTGTCCGAAGCGATAGCATCGGATTGGTCTTTAAGCCAAATCAAAGAAAAAATCACAGCTTGGACGGATGATAAACAAACGCCCGACTCGAAAGCATCTAACCAAATACCAGACCGCCTTCAAAATATCACCCAGCGCATTAAAAAGCGTCAGTTATGGAAAGAAAAAGACAAGCAAAAGCAGCTAGTAAACCTTTTAAACAAGCTCGAAGCCTTACTAAGGGATGAGTGACTTGGGGTAAATTGTCAGGTAATGTCTACTTTTAGAGTCTTTTTACCTTTGATTCATGATTGGGTGCGAGGGGAGAAACAGAGATGGCATCAGATTCACAGATTCGAGCATTACTCAAAGCTTGGTTAGATTACATCCATGTTGAAAATTTGAGTAATGCCAAAGTAGAAGCTGACGATTCAGAACAACCGAACATCTGGGACTCTCTGGTAAATCTGGTAGGCGATAAATTATTAATAGACGAGTCTTTATTTAAAAACATAAAGCAACCGTTTAAAAGTGCAAAGAACTTTGAGCAAACAAAATTACCATCAATTGCTGTAGCTTTCCCGCAGCTTTATGTAGTTGAATCGAATCGCCGTCAATTTCGCCCGTTGTTCACTATCAACGTTTCGACAATATTCCAGGGCAATTATCGCAGTAGCGGATGGAATTTAACTGAATATGAGTTTCAGCCTGTTATTCCCAATTTGATGCAGTGGTACGGGCTAGAGGAAGAAGCGGCTGAGTCTCTGGTAACAAGGGAAGGGTTGAAAGTTTTTCTCGAAACTACTTTCAATCGTCCCTTTAAGACGCTACAAGATTTTATGGGGCTGATTGAAATACCGCCGTTTCCCGTGCGGTC
>NZ_JABXKI010000127.1 GCF_017115095.1 Nostoc sp. NMS4
ATACACCACTGCGTTGTCTATTGCCTTCTAGCGCCATAACTTTACCATAAAGTTCGAGCTTGGCGGGCGGAATCGGAGAACCATCAAAATCGATTCCCTGTGCGATCGCTTCATCAATCGCATCAGCACCTGTAGTAGTTTGATTCCCTGGGTTAGTTTCGGTAGGCATGGTAATTTTCTCTTCTTCGCTATGGGTAGATTTTACCAGCCTTGCTGACACCAAAGCCGCCAACCCTCAAACTCACGTTAGATTAATTACGAGCTTGTCGCGTCACCACACCACCAACAAATGCCCCTAAGATAGTGCCTGTCCATAGTCCTGTGGTGCTACCTTGCCATATTGCTCCTGGTGTCATCCAAGCGTTGCACATCTCCTTTAAACCCCAAGGTTGACTTTGGCACTTTTGGCTATGAAGCATCATGGTGATTTGCCCACTAGTGTAAGCACCAAAAAAACCTGATGATAGAGCCAATAAAGTGCAAATTAAGATTCTATTTTTTGTCATTATGCCCAATGCCCAATGCCCCATTCCCAATCAACCAGTATTTCTCATCCCAGCAGCAATCCCATTAATAGTTAACAATGCTCCTCGCAGTAACTCGCCTTTGCTATAACGAGAATGAATGACTCCAGAAGTAGCAGTAGTACTTTGGGACTGCCGTAGACGCTTGAGTAGCGAAACTTGGATAAATCCCAAGGGGACAATTGTGCCATTGCGTAACTGTACAGATCGTTGCAATATAGGATCGCCATCTAACAGTCGATTGTGATCGGTGATTTTTAACACCAAATCTCTTGTGAGATAGAACTCGCTAGCAATTTGGTCAAACACCTTGTCAAAGCGGAGTCGGTCTTCTGGTTTTGAGAGTTCCTGGACGTAGTGGTGTGCCATTTGCATATCTACTTTTGCCAAGGTCATCTCGGCCTTAGAAATCACCATCTTGAAGAAGGGCCACTTCACGTAAAAGTAGCGCAGTAATTTCAAGTGTTCTTCTGGTTCTTCGTTCAAGAATTCTTGTAAAGCTGTGCCAACGCCATACCAGGAAGGCAGCAAAAAGCGAGTTTGTGTCCAGCTAAATACCCAAGGAATAGCTCGCAAACTACTTAAATCTTTCTTACCAGATGGACGGCGGGCGGGACGGGAACTAATTTGTAGTTGGCTAATTTCTTCAATGGGAGTTACTTCGTGGAAGAAATCAACAAAATCAGGCTGTTCGTAGATTAAAGCACGATAATGTTGACGCGATCGCGCTGCTAATTCTTCCATAATCTCATTCCAGGGTTCAATATCATCAAACCCTGTCCGCAATAAGCTAGCTTGAATCACAGCAGTTGTAATGGTTTCCATGTGGTACAATGCCAAGTCCAACAAGGAATATTTGGAAGCTAAAACTTCTCCTTGTTCGGTAATCTTGATTCGCCCATTGATACTATGACCCGGTTGAGCCAAAATCGCTTCGTAAGCGGGGCCGCCTCCTCGTCCTACAGAACCGCCGCGTCCGTGGAAAATCCGCAAATTCAGATCGTAGTTTTCTGCTATTTGTTGCAGTGATTTTTGAGCTTTATGGATTTCCCAGTTGCTACTTAAAAAACCAGAGTCTTTGTTGCTGTCAGAATACCCCAGCATGACTTCTTGCAAGTTGGGGGTGAGGGGGGAGGAGGCAGGGGAGCAGGGGAGCAGAGGAGCAGGGGAGGCAGGGGGGGAGGAATTTTCATCTGCACCTTCTGTTTTTGTCTGTTCGTAACCACCAGCTAATAAAGCGCGATATAAGGGCAATTCAAACAGTTTCCGCATGACGCTTCTGGAGCGTTGTAAATCTTCTACTGTCTCAAATAGGGGGACTACTTGAATGGTTCCGACGGCTATGGCGGGGTCAAAAAGTCTGGCTTCTTTGGCTAAGAGTAGTACTTCCAGTACGTCGCTTACGTCGCGGCACATACTGATAATGTAAGTTTGGCAGATGTTAAGACCAAATTCTTGTTGGAGCGATCGCACGATGCGAAAAGTTTCTATTACATCGTTGGTTTTTTCGGAAAATGGCAATTCTGCGGGAATTAATGGCCGGCGGGTTTGCAGTTCGCCTGTGAGCCAAGCAACTCTCTGCTCCTCGGATAGTTCGTTGTAAGGTTGGGGTAATATTTGCAGGTATTCGAGGATCTCATTGAGCGCGTCGGCGTGACGAGATGATTCTTGGCGGATATCTAACTGTGTCAAGTTAAAGCCAAAAATTTCTACCTGACAGATCAGATTTTCTAATTCTCGACAACTTAAACCTGTTTCTGTTAAGTTGCGCTGAATCATCCGCAGTTCTGCTAAAAAATAGTCTCCCGAAAGATACAGGGGGCTATCTTGATTTGTTGGCGTTTCCCGATTGTACAAAGAAAGATTGCGATCGCGGGTATTTTCTAGCCGTTTCAGCACGTAAGCTAGTTTCAGCCGATAGGGTTCTTGTCGATAACGTAGTGCCAGTGCGTCGTAGACTTCACTCAACTGGGACTGATCCAATTCTAGAGATTCTAGTAAGTCAGGTAAAACATCACTCCAGTGCATCGACACACTCAACAATTCAATCAGATTTTTCACTGACTGAATATATCTCCCTAGCACCATTTTGCGCTGATAGCAAGCAGTTTTCCAGGTGATTTCGGGTGTCACTGATGGGTTTCCATCTCTATCTGAGCCTACCCAGGAGCCAAAAGAGCAAAAGTTTTTACTCGGTGGTTCTAGCCAAGGAAAGGTATTGGATAGGGTGTGTTTGAAACGTTTATAAAGTTGGGGAATCCCATCAAATAAAACTTCTTGGAAGTAGTGCAGGGCATAATCTACTTCATCTAGCACTGTGGGTTTGAATTGGTGAAGTTCGTCTGTACGCCACCACAAGCGAATCTCTTCGAGCAATTGTTCGCGGACATCTGCTGCTTCCCAAGGGTACGCTCCTGGTGTAGTCCCAGAATGGTTTTCCAAAGCATCCAGTTTTTGTAAAAGTTGTACTACCTGTCGCTGCTTATCCCGGATGGTATGACGAACAATTTCCGTCGGATGCGCTGTGAAAACTAAGCGCACATCCAGATGTGTAATTAGACGTTGAATTTGTTGGGGTGGTACATTCAGTTTGAATAAATAGGGAAACAAGGCAGCAAAAGTACCTTTTGGTTTGACTTGCGCTTTTTCGAGATAATTCTTTTTGAGGAAGGCTGCTGCTATTCCCTTGCTAACAGGCGCGTCATCTTCTCTTTGATTAGACGAATAGTTGACATTGGCTGGGGTTTCTGGCTCTATAGCCTCTGTTTCTGCCTCATAACGACTCAATTGCTGCCGTTGTTCGTATTCCTGCTCGATGATGTTAATCAACTGAAAATACAGAGCGAAAGCACGAGCCGCACGAATTGCTTCGTTGATATTTAGTTGTTCAATTAATTTGACGGCTGAAGATGCTTGGTCATTTGTTGCTTGTCCTTCTGGCGAACATAAATCGCGCAACTGACGCAACAAGTCTACCATATTTTGACCACATTCTTGCCGGAGAACTGACTCCCACAATTCTTCCACTACCTGGAGACGATGGCGCAAAAATAATTCCGACACCGGGTATATATCCGCAGTTTGAGACGAAGAGTATAAAAGGGAACCCATATTCTCTATTCTTGTAAAGCTAATTACTGTTTACGGTTCTAGGTTTTGCACTTAATGCTCACCGGGTTGTTCCTGAGCAAATAATTATTTGGTGTATATCTTCTCATCTTGATTGATTTCGGGTTCATCTGGGAAATCTAGATTGGGTAGGCGATCGCCGCGAAATAATTCTTCACTGGCTTCTCCTATGGCTTCTAGCGCTCTGAGTGTCGTTTTTCCGGTAATCAGCAGCAGTAATATAGACGCTGTACCTATTTGTAAAAGGAACGATTGAGGAATGGGAAATAAATCCAGATTGGATGTGGGTTTAGTTGAAGACTGTTGGTTGGTAGGAGGCATTGCTAATTTTTGATTATGGGAATTATGGCTAGAGACGCGATTAATCGCTTTTGTTTAGGAGAGACGCGATTAATCGCGTCTGTACAAGAAAAAGAAGTTAGGAGTTAGGATGACTCCAACAATAAAAGGATGGAGTTGAAATGAGATAAGCTTATTGTTTGTTTCAGCCATCAGGGGCGTTAGGGCAGTGGCACACAAGTCCGGCTTTAAAGGACAAGTCATCAGTCAGTCATATAGAATTATTCTGACTCCTAACTCCTGACTCTTGTACAGACGCGATTCATCGCGTCTCTCCTAACTCCTAACTTCTGATTTTTGACTCCCTATTAGTAAAATAAACGCAAAACTCAACATTAGTCAGACTTGCAACCTATACAAAACTATCTTGTACGATTTTGTGAGCTACGAAGGTAACAAAATTGTTAAAAAAAACCGTCAGAGTGTGATAGACAGATGGTTCTAGTTTACAAGTGCAGGTACTATTCCCCAACCATCGCTTCCTGTAAAGTTAACTGAGCATGAAAACAGTATTACCAGATCGCCAGCAATCCTTAGTGCAATGGGTAAGCCAAGCAACAGGGATCAACACTTTCGGAGTGAAAGTCCGGTTGCGGGGAAATGACCTTCATATTCTTTGTGAAGGTACGGAATGTCCGCAGCGTTGGCGTACTTTGTCTGACTTGCTGCAAGCATTACAGCAAACAAACTTAGATATTCTCACAAGCAGCGAACAAACCTCAATATATCAAGTATTTGTCTATGGCCGCAGAAAAGGGGAACAGCGCCCCTCATGGTGCCATCGAGTTCACTTGAATCAAATAGATAAGCATCTCGATCAGGTGCAACAAGCGCTGCTAGAAGATTCGGAAAAATCAAAACAATCGGGTGGGGCGCTAATTGTCTCTAACGAAAGTTTGGCACGTCAAGGGAATCCAGAGGCGATCGCTCGATATCTCAGCGAAACTCTGAGTACGCTAGGTGTATCAGTACAGGTAAAGATTAAGCCATATAAGCCCAAGAATTCTCAGCCAGAAGAAAATCGCCTGTGGATATTTTGCCAGTCAAGCTATAGCCCTGATGCATCCTTGCTCGCCGAACCAATAGCACAAAAGTTGCGTTATCTCAAGCTTTCCGGCTACCAAGATGCGGTAATTGTTTCTCAGGTAAGCGGCGAAACTGTCCCTGATTGGCTGTTGCGGATAGATTTGACACCACCAGAGGTGATGCTTAAAGAGTGGGCGCGTTGGGGTGATATCCAAGCGATCGCGCGATTATTAACTGAGGTACTATCAGCATTAAAAGTTGGCGTGCAAGTTTCTCTCAAAGAGTCAACGCTACATATTTTTTGTATCCCCGCTTTTGATCCTTTAGGAACCGCCCCAATCCCAGACAAGGGAGTGTGCTTAGAGGCGATTTTACCGCAGCTAGAAGCGATCGCTCCTCAAGGCATTCTCGCCGCCACCATCTACGGACAAAAAGCAGGTGACAAGGAACCGACTTGGGTTGATTGGCTATCTTTACCCGCAGCAAACTATCCCACCTTTGCCATATCGCCCCTAGATTTGGCAAATACTGGCGATGAAGCAGCGATCGTATTTTTACTAGAGCGCTTACTCAATCCTGATTTGGATTGGCGACTATTGACAGGTGGAATTCGCGTACTTTTACTGAACAAAAATGGTTTATTACACATTATGTGTGATGCACCTGTTTGCCCACAGCGGCAACAAGTCGCAAGTAAAATTACGCAGTTTATCCGCCATTTAAAAATTCCCGGTATTATGGGAGTACGTGTCTACGGTCGCCGTGCCGGGAATAAAGAACCTTTTTGGCATTATGGCCTCGATCTTGAACATCGCCAACGTTTAGTACCAGAAGCAACCCCAGAATTTGCTGCTACTTCTATATACATTAACGATTTAGTAACCCCTGAAACTAGTGAGCCAATTTTGCGCCCAGAGTTAACGACAGAAGAAGTTCAAAGTTTTGTAACAGAAGTAGCGCGAGATTGGATGGCAACGGCGAGTTCAACTGCGAGAAAATTCCTGTTGAAAAGCCAGCTATTTAGCGAAAGCAAGCAGTCAGCCGAACCTAACGCTGATGTTCAAGGAATTAAAGTTGCTCTGGTTTGGGGAACACTGGGATTATTGCTCACCCTCCAAACTGATTGGGTATTGGGTCGAATTATTGCACTGAATACGCCCAGTTCGCCAAAAGTTGCTAATGCCACCCTCCCATCATCTTCTGAGCAAAAGGCATCTTTGACATCTGGGAAAAATCAGAATCAGAAAACGACATTTTTTAGCAGCACTTCCAAGACGAAATCCTCGCCAAATCAGAGTTCTGT
The DNA here is from genome assembly GCF_017115095.1 of Nostoc sp. NMS4. Classification (GTDB taxonomy): domain Bacteria; phylum Cyanobacteriota; class Cyanobacteriia; order Cyanobacteriales; family Nostocaceae; genus Nostoc. The sequence goes on from NZ_JABXKI010000127.1 coordinate 6,322, forward strand.
ATTTAACGCTTCGGAATTTACCCAGAGTGATGATACCCCAAAAAATAATTTGGCAGCCGCACCACTGAAGGAAAAAGCAACCGCAACAGCTATTCTTTTAGCAGCGCGATCGCAGATGCCAAGTTTTAATGTCAGACAGTTAGACGAGCAACTAGCACTGTATAAACAGCGTTTAGCTAGAACTGGTAGTCCCCCAGATATATTGATTATTGGCTCCTCCCGCGCCCTCAGAGGAGTAGATCCCGCAGCACTTTCTAAAGCTTTAGCGACTCAGGGCTATCCAAATCTGGATGTATTTAACTTTGGGATCAACGGTGCTACAGCACAAGTTGTAGACTTTGTGATTCTTCACGTACTGGAACCATCAGAACTACCCAAAATAATTATCTGGGCAGATGGTGCGCGTGCTTTCAACGGTGGACGCGAAGATATTACCTTTAAATCGCTGGCTGCATCAGCTGGTTATAAACAAGCATTTCAAAAAACACCAACAACTGCAATTAGCAATGATTCGCCAGAAAATACAGTAAATTCGGGAGAACAAAAAACAAACGAAGAAAAACAGGAAGTTAGTACATATCAAGCTGTCAATGACTCGTTAAATCAGGCTTTAGCATCTCTTTCAGCTAGCTATCAAAACCGCGACCAAATTAAAAGTTTACTCCAAAAAGAACTGCTTTTATTTGGTCAGAATCAGACAGTTACATCAGAAAAACAGGTGACAGACGGTACTTCCGATGAAAGTATTTCCCAGCAAGCGGTTGACTTTGATGGCTTTTTACCCTTGTCTATTCGCTTTAATCCTGCTAGATACTATCAAAAACATTCGAGAGTTCCCGGAAATTATGACAACGACTATAAATCTTTCCAAGTAGAAGGACAGCAAGATACTGCTTTTCAAGAAGTGCTTCAGTTTACCCAGTCTCAGAAAATTTCTTTAGTCTTTGTCAATATGCCTCTGACGGGAGATTATTTAGATCCAGTGCGTAAACAATATGAGCAAGAATTTCAGCAATATATGTTGCGTTTAGCTACTAATCCCAACTTTATTTATCGTGATTTGAGCCAACAGTGGCCAAAAGCAAATGACTTCTTTTCCGATCCTAGCCACCTCAACCGCTTTGGTGCATACGAAGTCTCGAAAAAATTGGCTAACGATCCGATGATTCCTTGGCCGGTGAAGTAGGGAATGGGGACTGGGGAGATGAGGGAGAAATCAATTCAAAATTCAAAATTCAAAATTCAAAATTAAAGAACTCCTGCCTCCTCATGCCCAATAACAAATGACAAATGACAAATGACAAATGACAAATGACAAATGACTAAAAAATGAACTTTATATCAATTTTCTATGGGCTGTTCTTGTTGAGTGTGTTAGGAATTTACTGGTCTTTAGCACAACATAAATTTCGATTGTGGACGCTGCTAATTGCCAGTTTGGTTTTCTATGCATCTTTGCACATCCAATACATACCATTACTATTAGCATTGACGTTTATTAATTTTCGGGTGGGGCTAGAAATTGGGAATAATACATCACCAGGAAAACATTCTCTTGACTGGCAAATTTCTAATGAAGAGTGGCAATTTGCTCAAGTTGATTGGAATCGTCGCCGTCTAAAAGTTTTATGGCTGGGTATAAGTCTAAATGTTTTACTGTTATTAGCTTTTAAGTATTTTACCCCTTTATTCAAGTTTGTTTTTCATGTCCAAACAAACTCACCAGATAACTCTTTTAAATTAATTGCACCATTGGGAATTTCATTTTTCACCTTTGAATGTATTGCTTATTTAATAGATGTTTATCGCGGTGCCCCTGCTACTGATAATTTTCTCAAATTTGCTACATACAAATTATTTTTCGCCAAACTGATTTCAGGGCCGATTACGCGCTACCACAACTTAGCTAATCAATTTAATACACTCGAATTACCCGGTAGCAATAGAGTCGCTGAAGCACTATGGTTAATTGCTAGGGGTGCAGTCAAAAAAGGTATTTTTGCAGACCACTTGGGAATTTTTGTCGATTTATGTTTTGGTAATTTGCAACGAGCAGGTAGTACCGATCTCTGGTTAGCTACATTCGCTTATGGCTTGCAGTTATATCTAGATTTTAACGGTTATGTAGACATCGCCCGTGGTACTGCTATGCTTTTTGGCTTGGTTCTACCTGAGAATTTTGACTTTCCCTATTTCAGCACCAATATTTCCGAATTTTGGCGGCGTTGGCATATCACTCTCGGAGATTGGCTGCGAAACTATGTCTACTTTCCTTTGGGTGGTTCCCGTCGAGGTTTAATCCGTACCTGCTGGAATTTATTTATTGTGATGGTAATCGCTGGTATCTGGCACGGTGCTGCTTTGGGTTATGTAGTTTGGGGCATATTCCACGGATTAGCTTTGGTGGTTCATCGACTTACAGATTCTCTAAGCGATCGCTTTGAAAAATTAGAACAATTCTGGCAAAATCCTCTGGGTATCTTTGTCGCTTGGTTCTTAACTCAACTGATGGTTTTTACCTCTTGGATTTGGTTCCGTCTACCTAATCTCCAAGACTCTTCTTTAGTAATTCGGCATCTTTGGGGTTATCCGGCTGACGCTCAATTTGCCCAAAAAGTCTATGTGGAAGCCTTAAATATGAGCCAATCCCAACTTACTTGGGTACTTCTAGCTTTAGCTACCCTGATGGCTGTAGTTTATGCCTTCAACCGAATGCTGAAGTTAGAGTTTAACTGGCCTCTCAAGCTTGTCTTTGTTCCCATCTGTTTCTACGCTGTTTGGTTATTAGCCCCTGAAGGCAGTTTGCCCTACATCTACTTTGATTTTTAAAGTCAACTTCAATTCGCACTTCCAAGTCGGATACTTGCTCTAACCCTTGTCCACACTTAAGATTGCTCATTTCCTTTGATTTGTATCTGTCTGCTTAGAGATTGTAGTGGTAGTAACCTCCAACTCATCGTACTTCTTGACTTTGTAGATAAAAGTCGAGAGTAACCAACTTAATACAAAGATGCCAATGATCAAGTAGCCAATTGTGCCAAAATTATCACTTAGTTCACTAATAAAATTCCAAAATGAACCTTTGAGTTCTAACTGATCGCCAATGATGCTCAGAGCTTCAATCCCTCCGATGATTACAGCCACCAGTACAGAAACAAAGGTGATGGTCATATTATAGTAAAGCTTGCGGATTGGTTTGACGTAAGCCCAGCCATAAGCACCAAGCATTAAAATGCCGTCAGTAGTGTCAACTAGGGACATACCTGCTGTGAACAAAGCTGGGAACAATAAGATCGACCAAATCGGCAGACCTTTAGCTGCCTGACTTGCAGAGATCCCAAGCAGTCCTACCTCAGTCGCGGTATCGAAGCCTAAACCGAAAAGAAACCCCAAAGGGTACATTTTCCAGCTACTATCTATCAACCGAAACAAGGGACGGAAGAAGCGACCTAACAATCCACGTTGGTTCAAAAATTCATCTAAGGACTGATCGTCGTAGATTCCTCCCCGCTTTACGCTTTGGAAGGTTTTATAGACATCCCAGAGAACCACCATATTAATCGCTGCAATTGCCAGTAGGAAAAGCGCAGAAACAGTAGTGCCAATTAACCCACCAACCTTTTGAAAGTTAGGAAAATCCTTTTGGATGGTTGCGGCGGTCAAAGCGATCGCAACAGAGGCTAAAACTACAATGGTGGAATGACCCAGTGAGAAAAAGAACCCAACAGAAACAGGTCGTTTGTTCTCCTGCATCAATTTACGGGTAACATTGTCAATCGCCGCAATATGATCGGCATCTACAGCATGACGTAGACCAAAGCTATAAGCTAATACGGCAGTGCCAAGCAGAAGGGGGTAGCTGTGGAATGCAATGAGGGCAACTACCCAAACCAAAATATTCACACTAATCAGGAATGCATAAATATTGATAACTTTACGTCTAACGTTTCTGGAACTATCGTTGAAAACACGCAAAAAACCTGATAACATACATTTCCTCTTTAAAGACACATTTTTGTGTAGTGAAAACTAATCGGACTGTATTAGCAGCGAAAAACTGAGCCTAACTATTTAGTTTAGACTCGTGAAGATTATTTAAGAGATGTAACTTTTTAATAAAACCTATTAGGATAAAAACTGCAATCCTCTAGGGGGGCATTTCAAGATTTGATTAAGGTTTAAAATTTTCCCCACCGAATGATTGTAAAGAAGTGTAAAGGCAAGGAAGTATTACAGCACGGCGGAAATCGACTTACTATTTCAATCAAAATTAACTGCTTAATTGATTAAGCCCCTTGTTAAAGGCAAACTTCCGCCATAGTCTAATAGGCGATCTCATGATTGAAAGTGATAGTTACTTTAGTCTTGAAATGCCTTACAAAGCCTGAATCTATTACTTTTGTCATTATTATTTAATAGTAGGAAAAATTTCCAGTTCGATGAGCTTGTTAAAGAATTCTGTTACAGAATATTAAGTCACAGATTGCATCCAAGTAAATTCATGTAGAGTATATTTCAACAGGCGAAATAAAATTTGCTTGTTCCATATTTAACAACCCATAGCACTTATAAAACCATGACCACAACCTTACAACGGCGCTCTGGCGCTAGCGTATGGGATCGCTTCTGCGAGTGGATCACCAGCACCGAAAACCGTATATATATCGGTTGGTTCGGCGTTTTGATGATTCCTACCCTGCTAGCTGCGACCACCTGCTTCGTAATTGCTTTCATCGCTGCTCCTCCTGTAGACATCGATGGTATCCGCGAACCAGTTGCAGGTTCTTTGATCTACGGAAACAACATCATCTCTGGTGCAGTTGTTCCTTCTTCAAACGCCATCGGTTTGCACTTTTACCCAATTTGGGAAGCTGCTTCCTTAGACGAGTGGTTGTACAACGGCGGCCCTTACCAATTGGTAGTTTTCCACTTCTTGATTGGCTGCGCTACTTACCTCGGTCGTCAGTGGGAACTTTCTTACCGCTTAGGGATGCGTCCTTGGATCTGCGTAGCTTACAGCGCACCTTTGGCTTCCGCTACCGCAGTATTCTTGATCTACCCAATCGGTCAAGGTTCATTCTCTGATGGTATGCCTTTGGGTATCTCTGGAACCTTCAACTTCATGATTGTGTTCCAAGCAGAACATAACATCTTGATGCACCCCTTCCACATGTTAGGTGTGGCTGGTGTATTCGGCGGTAGCTTGTTCTCAGCAATGCACGGTTCTCTAGTAACTTCTTCCTTGGTGCGTGAAACCACCGAAACCGAATCTCTAAACTACGGTTACAAGTTCGGTCAAGAAGAAGAAACCTACAACATCGTTGCAGCCCACGGCTACTTCGGTCGTTTAATTTTCCAATACGCATCATTTCAAAACAGCCGTCAATTGCACTTCTTGCTCGCAGCTTGGCCTGTCATTGGTATCTGGTTTACCGCTTTGGGTATCAGCACGATGGCATTCAACCTGAACGGTTTCAACTTCAACCAATCAATCATTGACTCCCAAGGTCGCGTTATCAGCACTTGGGCAGACGTAATCAACCGCGCTAACTTGGGTATGGAAGTAATGCACGAGCGTAACGCTCACAACTTCCCCCTAGATTTGGCTGCTGGTGAAATTACACCTGTAGCAATGACTGCTCCTGCAATCAACGGTTAATATTTCAGTATTAGCTGAATAAAAAGCGCTCTCCAGAAATGGGGAGCGTTTTTTTGTTGGGGCATGGTAGATTCAAACTACAACTCCTATGGATGAGGAATTAGGTAATGACGGTTTCCGTGGAACATGGCTTAAATAATAGCGCTTTTATCCCTCCTTTAGAAAGTGGCGATCGCTTAACCCGCTACGAATTCGAGCGACGTTATACAGCAATGCCCGATAAAAAAGCAGAATTAATCGAAGGAGTAGTTTACGTGGCATCACCTCTGCGTTTTAGAAGTCATGGCCAACCTCATGGACAGTTAATTACCTGGTTGGGAGTTTATCAAGTTTTTACCCCAGGCGTAGCGCTAGGCGATAATGCTACCGTGCGCTTGGATTTAGACAATGAACCACAGCCTGATGTTTTGCTGTTGATAGAAAAAGCAGACAGGGGACAGGCACAAATAAGTGAAGATGATTACATAGAAGGCGCACCGGAATTAGTCGCAGAAGTAGCAGCTAGTAGTGCATCTATTGATTTATACGACAAAAAACGCGCCTACCGTCGCAACGGAGTACAAGAATACATCGTCTGGCAAACTTTAGAAAATAAACTCGACTGGTTTTCTTTACAAAATGGTGAATATTTGCCACTCGTAGCAGATGCAGATGGGGTGATTAAAAGTAGGGTATTTCCAGGTTTGTGGTTAGCTGTCACCTCACTCCTCACAGGAGACATGACGACAGTTTTAGCAGTGCTGCAACAAGGGTTAAATTCAAAAGAACACACGGAGTTTGTGGCGCGGTTAGCTTAGTCAGATTTCATACAAGTGCTTTGAAAAACACAAATATTTATATAGATAAAATATTAAAAAATATCTGGTGTATTTGGGTACAATTACTAAATTGTTACTCATTTATATTAGTAAACTGCATTGGTATAAATAAAAAATGTTTACACTGACTATAAATCTCAGATTTTAGTTTTTGTCTCAATTCAATATAAAATCTAAAACTTAAAATCCAAAATCAACATGACAGACCTAACTCCTAATTCTAGTTTTAGTTTGACACTGCGCTTGCAGATTCCCAATCGTATAGGGATGTTAGCGTCAATAACCCAGGCGATCGCAACTACTGGCGGTAATCTCGGTCAAATTGATTTAATCGAGCAAACCCGCAAAGAATCCACCCGTGATCTGACTGTGGATGCAGCTAGTACCGAACACGCTGAAACCATTGTGCAAGCAATCAAAGCCCTGCCAGACATCAAGTTACTCAGTGTTTACGATCGCACCTTTAATTTGCATCGCGGCGGCAAAATCAGCATTACCAGTAGAATTCCCCTGAAGAGTGTTTCCGATTTGGCAATGGCTTACACACCCGGAGTCGGTCGAATTTGTACAGCGATCGCTCAAGATCCAGAGGAAGTTTACAACTTAACCATCAAACAAAACACCGTTGCCATTGTTACCGATGGTAGTGCCGTTTTAGGTTTGGGAAATCTCGGCCCAGCCGCCGCCTTACCAGTCATGGAAGGGAAAGCAATGCTGTTTAAGGAATTTGCGGGGCTGGATGCTTTTCCCATCTGTCTCGCCACCCAAGATACAGAAGAAATTATCCAGACAGTCAAGAATATTGCGCCAGTTTTTGGGGGTGTGAATTTAGAGGATATCGCTGCACCTCGCTGCTTTGAAATCGAAAAGAGATTGCGCGAAGAGTTAGATATCCCCGTTTTTCACGATGACCAGCATGGTACAGCAATTGTCACCTTGGCAGCATTGTTTAATTCCCTGAAACTGGTACATAAATCAATGGCGGAAATCAAGATCGTGATTAACGGTGCTGGGGCGGCGGGAGTAGCGATCGCTCGGTTACTTCGCAAAGCAGGGGCAGAAAAAATCTGGATGTGCGACTCAAAAGGGATTATCTCTACCAACCGCACCGATTTAACCGAGGAAAAACTTGAATTTGCTGTCAAAGGTCAGGGTACATTAGCGGGTGCAATGCAAGGTGCAGATGTGTTTATTGGAGTCAGCGCACCAGGAGTTTTGACACCAGAAATGGTGCAATCAATGGCCAAAGATCCGATTGTATTTGCAATGGCAAATCCGATTCCAGAGATTCAGCCAGAATTAATCAGTAAAGATGTGGCAATCATCGCTACCGGTCGCAGTGATTACCCAAATCAAATTAATAACGTCCTCGCTTTTCCGGGAGTATTTCGTGGTGCTTTAGATTGTCGCGCCCAGACAATTACCATCAAAATGTACCTAGAAGCCGCAAGTGCGATCGCCTCTTTAGTCAAGCCTTCAGACTTGAATCGGGAGCATATTATTCCTTCCGTATTTGATGAGCGCGTTGTCACTGCTGTTGCTGCTGCTGTGCAACGCGCAGCGCGTGAAGAAGGCATCGCTCGGAATTAATTAAGGGACTTCCAAATAAAAAAATATCCAATTAATTCTTGTGGGGTGGGCAACATGAGCGCACTATGAACTGGGCGCTCATGTTGCCCACCCCACAATATTGGATAATTTATTTCTTGGAGTTCCCTTAGCCAATCCCTACCCGCTTGGTTGATGGCAAGCAGCGCAAGAAGTACATTGGCTACACCAGAACCCTGTCCAGTTTGTCCGGTCTTGAGCAATTGGGTAGGAAGATAAATTTTCGTAGTACCAGCCGTGCCAAAAGGAGAAATATAGCCATCTTCTCTTTCTGCCCTTGACCGCTTGGTTTCGTCAGTAATAGCATAAGTGATCTATATTTTTAATTTTTGTTTCTGAGGTTGGAGACAATTTTTCTACCTCTAAAATATTTTAGATTTTTTTGATTGTCTCACTTTTTCGACTGGAAGCTTCTAAGTATTTTTACTCAGGTATATCCAAGAACAACTCTGTATTACTTTATGCTACTTTTGAAGTGCGGAATGTGGGTTACATGAGCGTGTTTGACAAATTTGGTTTTGGGTTGCGAGTGCGATCGCGTTTACTCACCAGAATTTACCCCTTTGAGTCGTTCCTCGGTATTAATGGGAAGCCCATAGTTGAACATGAAGTTCGCGAAGTGAAGCGAACGGAACGCGATGCCTACGGCGGCAAGCTACGCAAAAATGGAGAAACTACCGTCACGCGGTTAGCAGGTGACACCAAACGAATTAAACGCAACCGCAGCCGCGACACTTTCAAAATGCGTTTGGGTATGGGTACTGTTCTGGAACAGTCGGGGGATGGACTTGTTGAAAAACCCAGTGGTTCCTCACTGTGCCGTATCAGCCTGTGGCAGTACGTCTTGACCGACGTTGAAACTGGGAGGCTACCAAGCAATGACAAGAAATAACACGATTTGCTGACAAGCTCAGAGGCTTCAGCCGTGAGTAGAAGCAAACGGCAGTTTTATTTAACTGCTGTGACTAAGTAATGAGTAATAAGTAATAAGTAATGGGTATTTACTTATTACTCATTACTCATTACTCATTACTTTTCAAGAATCTCAGTCACTTTTAGTGCTGAGAGTGTCAACCAACCAAGGAATTGATTGACTACCGCGGCTCACTCAAGGCTAACGTCACTGAACAAGGTGAAAAGCTGCTAGGTGGTAAACACATTCAGGGAAAGCTGATGAGTAAAGTAGTTAACCTGCTGTTCCAGGAATTGTGTAAAATAATTCCTCTGACCTGATGCGATCGCCCTTCATTTAGATGAAGGGTTTTAAATCTCTCAAAGTTCCAGTTACCCTGAATTAAAACATGACTAAGTTGATCGAATACGAAGAAGCCAGCGACGAAGTACGTGCAGTGTATGATGACATCCGCGTTACACGTCAGAATGACTACATTAATAACTTCTGGAAAGCCATAGCCAACCATCCTCCCACCTTACAACGAACGTGGCAAGCATTAAAGGAAGTGATGGTTGGCCCTGGTGAGATCGATCCACTGATGCGCGAACTGATTTATATTGCCGTGAGTGCGACCAATGGCTGTGAGTATTGCATCGCCTCGCACACAGCAGCAGCACGTGCCAAGGGTATGAATGATACTATGTTCGGGGAGCTAATGGCGATCGCAGCTACTGCCAATATGACCAATCGCCTCGCCAACGGCTATCAAATTCCGGTGGACGAAAAATTCAAGACATAGGAATTTAGCCTTGTCTATCCCTGCTTAAAAATAAGGTTTAGCAGAATTATTTACTATGCCCAAGGTTCAGATTAACGGGATTGATTTGTTCTACGACATTAAGGGAACGGGTGAGCCTTTGCTATTAATAGCTGGCTTTCTTTGCGATCATGCTTATTGGTCGCTGATTATGCCATCGCTAGTTTCGCAGTATCAAGTCATTCGCTTAGATAACCGAGGTATGGGGAGAAGTTCTGCTCCCGAAAGTCCCTATAGTTTGAAACAGATGGCTAGTGACGTTGCAGCATTGCTCGATCACATCGGCATTGATCGAGTGCATCTAGCAGGCCATTCAATGGGTAGTCAGATATCCCAAGAGTTAGTGTTAGCACACCCTGAAAAGGTAAAAAGTCTGATGCTACTCTCATCTTTAGCAAAAGGTGATGCATTATTCAATAGTATCATTGAGACTTGGGGCGAACTTCCTAGTAATGTAGACCTAAAACTTTATGAAAAAGTCGTATTACCCTGGATATTTACAGATGCGTTCTACTCAATTCCTGGCATGATCGAAGGTCTGATTGAATTTGCTATTAGATATCCTTTCCCACCTGCAACTCATTCACTTTATCATCACAGCCAAGCAATTCTTAGTAGTCACACAATAGACCGCCTCCAACAAATTCATTGTCCTACCTTAGTTTTAGTTGGCAAACAAGATATTCTCACTCCGCTAAAGTTTTCCCAACAACTTGCTCAAGGTATTCCCAATGCTGAACTTGTAGTCATCGAACGCGGTGGTCATGGCTTCTTAATTGAGTCGCCGGATGCTGTGGTTTCAGCTATGCTTAATTTTTTGGGGAAGTTGAAGCTAGCTTATAGCAATTTTAGATTTTAGATTTTGGATTTTAGATTACTTCCTAAAACCCTGTTTTGAGAATCTCAAATAATACTAACTAAGGAACGTGGATTAAATAAGATGCAAAACTTCATCCTGTCTCTAGCTTCCCTCTCCTTTATAAGGCTAC
>NZ_JABXKI010000177.1 GCF_017115095.1 Nostoc sp. NMS4
CGTGAATACCGAGTTACTCAAATCTTTGGAAGCAAAGGTTTAGTTGGGAATTTAACGTGTCGCCGAAGTTCCGACCTTCTGGTGCGATCGCTAACGCGAACAATACCATAGATCGCAGACATCATCCCTGGCAGCAATTTATCCATTATCTCGTATATAGCAATCCTATTTGATTTGTGAAAATTCGCGGTGTCCAGATCCCCGACTTCTTCGAGAAGTCGGGGATCTAATTTCTCACAAATGATTATCTAGCAAAGATTTCAGGTTTATTTATGTTTTTTTTCAAAAATGTTAGTTTTTCAGAATTTTAGGGAACTCTATAAATAAGCATGGGAATTATAAAAACCTAATGGCTGTAAAACGAAGACAATACGGTAGCTTTTGCTACCGTTTACTCATTTTTGGAGATATCATCATCACCAACAGAGACATTTACGAAGAAGATGCAGCGAGTCGGTAGTGTCTTTATGGTGATATAAAGAGTCAGGAAGGGGCAAGGAAAATAACCATGCTCCCAATAGTGCTGAGTTAGGAGTTAAGAGTTAAAAGTAGAGACGCGATTAACCCAAGTCTTTCCAAGAGTTAGGAGTTTTATTTATCTCCTTGTCTCCCTCATCTCCCTTGTCTCCCTTGTCCCCTCATCTCCCTTGTCTCCCTTGTCCCCCTTGTCCCCTCATCCCCCTCATCTCCCCAATCCCCAATCCCCCATTCCCATTTAATGAACAGTCTGCGCTAGGGTAGGAATTGAAACTCAATTTGTGATTTCTTGTGCTTCCCTGTAAACGTCCATCTGTATTTTTAATTTGGGCTGCTCTACTCACTTCGTTAACAGCCTGTGCTAGTAGTCCAGTCGCCAAAAACCTTGAACAATCTTTAGCGGCAGATCCGAAACTGCAAACCGATGGAGTTGTCTTTGAAGAATCTCAAGCTAATCAACCGCAAGCACAGCAAAACCAATCAGCAATTCAATTACCAGCTGATTTTCCTAAAGATATCCCCTTATATTCCAATGCCAAACTACAAGAAGTTACACCTGCTAGCGGCTCAGAAAACAAAATCTCAACTCGTTGGTTAAGTTCTGACCCCAGTAATTTTATTGCTAGCTTTTATCGCAGCCAGTTGCAAACAAATAACTGGCAGATTTTGCAACAGCCAACAGATGATGCAGGAGGCGCTTTTGAGGCACGTCGCAACAATTTGCTGTTGAAGGTTTCCATTCAACCCAAATCAGTTACTAACGCCACACCTAATCAACCCCAAACAGCCACTGAATTACTGATTGATTACGTACCTAATAGTGCTGCAACGGCACAACCTACCCCAAATACAAATCCTAACGAAACTACTAACGCCGTTCCTCAACCAGGAAATCCACAGTTTATTGGGCCAATAACACCCCCAAACTTGGCAGCACAGCCCCAAAACACAGCTAATAACCAAACAACTCCTACAGCCACAGCAGAATCTCAGGTATTCAACGATCTGAATAAAATACCGCAAGAATGGCGGCAACACATCCAAGATTTGGCTGCATTAGGTGTTTTGTCTATAGAACCAAAGGCAACTAAGAGCAATTCTACTACCACAACTAACCAGTTTGAACCTGGTAAAATCGTTACACATCGGGAATATGCCCGTTGGCTAATTGCTGCTAATAATGCTGTGTATGCCAACAATCCAGCTAAACAGATTCGCTTGGCATCAGAAAGTACTCAACCTGCTTTTAGTGATGTGTCGGCAAAAGACCCTGATTTTCCAGCAATTCAGGGATTAGCCGAAGCTGGGTTAATTCCTAGTCCTTTGTCTGGAGATTCTACAGTAGTTTTATTTCGTCCTGATGCACCCCTGACGCGGGAACAGTTACTGCTATGGAAATTACCTCTAGATACTCGCCAAGCTTTGCCCTCTGCTAACTTAGATGCGGTCAAACAAACCTGGGGTTTTCAAGATGCAGCGCGAATTGACCCCAAGGCTTTAAGAGCAGTGTTGGCTGATTACCAGAATAGCGAACAATCGAATATTAGGCGGGTATTTGGTTATACGACTCTGTTTCAACCCAAAAAAGCAGTAACTCGTGCTGAGGCTGCTACAGCTTTGTGGTATTTCGGCAGTCAAGGTGAGGGTGTATCGGCTACTGAGGCTTTGAAATTAAAGCGAAATTAAAGTGAAGTTAAAACGATGTCTACGAAGGTTAGACAATTCTGTTGCGCTTAGTTGATAGCCAAGCTGCATTAAAAGTGAGCAATTCCATCTCTATGATGGAAATTTTACTATTTCTTTGTAAAGCACCTATTTTTTATTAAGAAACCGTAAATCTAAGTATTTACAGCGTTTTTATGCGGGTTTAATGAATTCTTGAGGCATATTTAAGTATAATGACGTAAATTAACTCATTAAATATGCCTGGTTTTGAAATAACTGAAGAAAAGACGAGTTATCATATCGCTCCTCAATTACTTTTAAACAGACTAAAAAATAATACAAGTAAAAAAAATATGAAAAAACAAGCTGTTGCAGTCGGATTTGTTCTATTTTCTTTTATGTTGCCGACCAAAGCCTCGGCTGTGAGTTTTGATCGGCTTTATGTATTTGGCGACAGTCTTTCCGATACAGGCAATATATATAATGCTACTGGGAAAACATACCCTCAAAGCCCACCTTACTTTAAAGGGCGTTTTTCCGATGGGCCGCTCTGGGTTGATTATCTCGGAAATAAACTAGGATTAAAGCCGACTTTATTGACTGATGTGGACTTTACTACTATCCCTCCCACACCAATTCCTACCCAAGGGATAAACTTTGCTTTCGGTGGTGCTAGCTCTGGTTTAGGTAATGCTGTAGTTCCCAATCCCAATTTACCAGGAGTGCTTAAACAAGTTCTTGGTTTTGCTGGAACTCTACAAGCAAATAATCAAACTGCCGATCCAAATGCACTTTATACATTATGGGGAGGTGCAAATGATTTCTTTTTTCTCAACCCTAAAGACTCGACTACGCCAATCAGTAATATATCTCTGGCGTTGAATACTCTAGTAGGAGTCGGCGCGAAAAATATTTTGGTGTTTAACTTGCCAGATTTAGGAAAGCTACCAGCATCGAAAATCAACGATCGCAATCCTGCAACCCTTAGTAAATCAACTAGTGAGTTTAACTTGGGTTTAGCACAAACTGTGAGCGCTTTGAAGAAAAACCCGAATCTCAACATCTTCTCTGTTGATACTTTTTCTTTATTTAATCAGGCAAGCACATTAGGTTTTACTAATGTAACTGAGTCTTGTCTATCTAGGCTAGATATATGTAAGCCAGGTGACAACAAATTTCTCATTTGGGACGGTTTTCACCCAACAACTGCTGCTCATAAAGTAATAGCAGATGTTGCACTGGCAGCGATTGAGTCTAAGTCTGTGCCTGAACCGGCGATAAACTTAGGGATTTTAGCCTTTGGTGCTTTTGGTGCGATAGGAGTGCTGAAGCGTCAACAAAAAAGGTCAGCAGTCCGGGTTGTTGATTTTGCAGTGATGCTTCGATTGCGATGAAATTTGGTCATGTTGGGCATTTCACACCCAAAATACAGATGGATGTGAAATTGCTCATTTAGGAGCGATCGTGTACAGTTTTATAAAAAAAATATGTATTATGAACAGTCAGCAAAACCCTGATTTAGCTGTTCATACCTCGGCAATTCCTATAGAAGGCTTACTAGGAGAAAGTGGTACAACTCTTGAGAAGAATGTAATTGTGACACAACTCTCAGAGGAAGCCCAACTCAAGCTAGAGGTAATCCAAAGTTTACTGGAAAAGAGCGATCGCACAACTTCTGGACAAAAGTTGCGGGAAGCAGCAGAGAAACTAAATGTATCGTTGCGAACGGTACAAAGGCGGTAAAGACTTTCGCTCTAACCACTTGAGTCAGATTGGGGCGCAATTAGGATTTGTCTGCGATTTACGCCATCGCCCTTCTGAAGGTGGAGTAGTGGAACTTGTGTGTACACCCTAGCCTTGCAAAGGGGAGGGAACTAGATTTCTTTTTTCCCCCAATATATCGGGGGGATTAAGGGGGGTAATTTGACTTGTGTGTACACCGTAGCCTTAAAAAGGGGGGAACTTCTAAAGCCCCCTTTTTAAGGGGATTGGGGGATCTCAGTGCGTAAGTCCTGGTATCGACAATCGTAATCTACAGCCCCATTGAGTATAAAATTATCTTGTCATGTAGCTTGTCAGGCAAAATATGCTTTATCAGCGCTCCGATTTTGGCATCTTGTCCAACAAGATAGCGCGTCTTGGGTTGTTTTGCAGTCAGCGCATGGACAACAACTTGAGCCACAATATCCGCAGAAATTCCCTTAGAAGCGAGAATCTGCATTTTCTTGCGGACAATATTCATCGCTTGACCGTAGAGATTTTGTGCCGATTGTGGTAAGTCGTGCTGTGCGATTTCCGATTGACTAAGAGACTTTTCCCAGATTGGGGTAGCAATAGAACCAGGTTCAATAATTGAAACCGAGATTCCCCAAGGTCGTAACTCCATCCGCATCACATCAGTGAGTGCTTCCAAGGCAAATTTTGACGCATTGTAAGCTCCTAAGAACGGCGCAGGACTCCTACCAGCAATGGAACCCATATTGACAATTCGACCCCGACTTTGGCGTAAAAGACCAAGAAATGCTTGTGTCACTGCTAATTGTCCGGTGACATTAACCTGCATCTGGTGTTGAAATTCGGCGATCGCTAATAATTCTAACGGCCCAGGTACAGCAATTCCGGCATTATTCACCAAACCCAAAATCCCCCCACCACCAACTGCATTTGTTACCTTATCAACCGCCGCTGCGATCGATTCAGCATCAGTAACATCTAAAAAAATCGGAATCAGCCTTTGCGATCCTTTCTGTCTAAGTGTTTGAGCATCAACATCTTGACGCACGCCAGCAAAAACAGAGAAGCCCAATTGGTCTAAAAGCAAAGCAGACGCTTGACCAATTCCTGTTGAGGCTCCTGTAACCACTACAGTACGTTGATTTTCTACAACCATTAATTTTATTTGATGATGGGGCTGCCGTAATTACGCATTACGAATTACGAATTAGTATCAATCTTTGCAAGTACCAAAACGAAGACAATCCTCAGTTTGGTCATCTCTAGCCGATATTTGCCACGGTAAGATGCGTGAGGGAGCATTTGTACTGTAACCAATTAGAGCAGCTATTGCGGGAAGTTGGTTTTTAACAATTGTCACGTCACTACTAGAAGTATTGCCTAGATCAACACTGTATAAATAAACAGGCAATGCCATTAAAGCAATGCAAATTATCCGGTTCATACCCAACCTCAGCTAACAATTTCCGATTACGATATGTATAGATGCCACCTTGATGAACCGGATTTTTAAAACTGAGTATTAAATGTTGATGTTGTGTGAATTTATGCAGCGCTACTAGCCACAAAGACGTGATTTTTAAATTATCGGTTCCACCTTTTTTTTAGGTTAGGCATTGCCTACAAGATGGCTTCCTACTAACTTATGCAGATGCAAACCCAAAAAACAGGACAAAAAACCCACAACACCCAAAAACATATCTTAGTCGCTGCATTCCCCAGATAAAATAATGAAGAGTGCTAAGTCACCAAAATGGTCGATGACCGACAAAAAAAGATACAAACCCATAAATAAATTTAGGGGATTGTTAATTTTGAATTTTGAATTTTGAATTCGGAGCGAAGCGACGTGACGCCTTCACAAGACGTAGATACTGTAAACGTTCCCAACATCGACCCAGAAGAATATGGCAACTCAGACACCGATCCTCTTGATGAGTTGCCAGGTGAAATCGAAATGTCCCTTTTCGACCACCTAGAAGAGTTGCGACAGCGCATTTTCTATTCGTTGATTGCCGTAGCAGTGGGCATTATCGGCTGTTTCTTTGCCGTTAAGCCGATTGTCCAGTTACTTGAAGTTCCAGCACAAGGAGTAAAATTTCTCCAACTTGCACCTGGAGAATATTTCTTTGTCTCCCTGAAAGTTGCCGCCTACACAGGCTTCGTACTTACCAGTCCTTTCATTCTCTACCAGATTATCCAGTTTGTGCTTCCAGGATTGACTCGCCGCGAACGCCGTTTACTGGGGCCTGTGGTTTTGGGTTCGAGTGTGCTATTTGGGGCGGGTTTAGTATTTGCCTATTTACTCCTTATCCCCGCAGCGTTGAAATTTTTCATCAGCTACGGAGCAGATGTAGTCGAACAGCTTTGGTCAATTGATAAATATTTTGAATTTGTGCTGCTATTGTTATTCAGCACTGGTTTAGCATTTCAAATTCCCATCATCCAACTGTTGCTCGGTAATTTGAACATTGTCTCGTCAGAACGGATGGTTTCTGGTTGGCGTTACGTAATTATGGGATCGGTGGTTTTAGGAGCCGTCCTGACACCTTCTACTGACCCCCTGACTCAAAGTCTCTTGGCGGGAGCAGTTTTAGCACTTTATTTCGGTGGTGTGGGACTAGTTAAGCTCACAGGTAAATAATATTGAGAATAATCCAAGTTGCTAGTACCGCAAGGCGTAATTCGTAATTCGTAATTACCATTAAATAAGGGTTTTAGAGATTTCAAATGGATGGCTTATTTACGCCGTGCTGTACTAGTTCTCTTGCGAGCGATCGCATTGCTCCGATTAAGCAATAAAATGCCCTCCAAGAAGAAAATTAGGAGGGTCAGGAACTGAAAGAAAATTTCTACCCAAATGTCGATCCATGAACGAAAGAAGCTGCCCTAACTGTTTTTGCATTTGCTTTTTGGCCACGATGCAAGGCAAGATACATGGCTTCTGTCAGGCAGGCCGCTTAAGTAGGTTGATCTGGCTGCATCTGTAACTTTGTTAGAGCCAGAACTGCTAATGTATTATTGAACTATGGAATAAATGTAGAAGATTCATTGATTCATTAAAGTGGAAAAAAGATGGTGGCAATAGTTGATATTGGAACCCTAATTGTGAGGACACCTCAAATTATTGGAGGTCGCCCTTGCATTGCTGGTACGCGCATGACGGTTCAAAATATTGTAATGGATTCTCTAGCCGGCTTATCTCCTCAAGATATTGTGACAGAATATCCGCACTTATCCCTAGCACAAGTTTATGCAGCGCTTGCCTATTACTATGCTAATCAGGAGGCAATGGATAGAGAGATTGCTTTATATCAAGCAGAATGTAATGCCCTGGAAACGAAGTGGATGTCAGGTAATTTTGCATGATTCAAATTCGCTTCTATTTAGATGAAGATGCTGGCAAAAAATCTTTAATTAATGGTTTACGCAATGCTGGGATTGATGTAATGACAACGGCTGAGGCAGATAGATTAGCATCATCTGATGATAGCCAATTAATCTGGGCAACGGAACAGAGGCGCGTTATTTATAGTTTCAATGTTGGTGATTTTTGTCGATTGCATAAAGCTTATCTCGAACAGCAACAAAAGCATTCAGGCATTGTACTTGCTGCCAAGCAAAGTTATTCAATTGGAGAACAGTTGCGAGGTTTATTGAAGTTAGTCGAAAGTGCAGAAGCCGAGGATATGGCAAATCAATTAGTGTTTCTAAGAAAATATATTGAAAATTTGTAAATCTATTCTATGGTTTGGCGGTGTGCGGCGTTGATTATGCTGATTCTAGATGAGTGACCGGAATTTGTTCGGTTCTTTCAGGGGGTTTGGCTCCAGTTGCAACAGCATGAACCGCATGAAGAATATCGGCAGAATAGTACCGATTGCCACGGGTATCACATACACCAATTGTCACATCTTCGAGGATGACAAATCCATCTCTATGTTTAAATGCCTCGCGCTTGACAATTCGAGGTTGAACAGTTCCTTCGCAATACTCGCATCTATATCCATACATAGGGCTAGCCTTAAGCTTCAGTGACTTCACAAACAGTCACAATCAGATAAATTTTTATATTAATTTCTGCAATAGATTATAAATATCCCCTTTATCACCTTCTTTTCGTAAGCCTACACCAACAACCAATACTACCACTTTATCAATTTCTACTTTGTAAAGTATACGATAGCGCTGACCAACAGCCCTAACACTACGATAATTGATAAGCTTTCCAGTTAAAGGTTTTCCCTGTTTTTCTGGATCTGTTTTTAACTTATCAATACGTGAACTTAAAACTTTCTGGTGACGTTTATCTTTAATATTTTCTAACATCTCTAATGCTAGAGGTGTTAACTGAATTTCAAATTCAATATTATCAGACTGTGGTATATCAGAGTCCGAGTTTGAGTTTGGCATCATTCCAACTAATAGTTTCTCCTCTCTCCCCTTGAGCTATACTTTCTTGTAATTCTTGGGTAAATTCTTTATCAGATAAAATTTCCAGAGTTTCTAGTAAAGATTCATATTTCTCAAAACTAATTGCAGCTATTACTGGTTTACCATGTTTGGTAATAATTATTGGATCTTCTTTTAAATCGTCTGGTAAATCTAGAAGTTGCTCTTGTGCTTCTGCAATTGTTAGGTATTTTAGCATATTCTAGTTGATAAATAATAATTAACTATCATTATATCACTTGCTTGAAAAACCAACCTAAACCTAGTCCGATTTTCTATAAAAATGTTCTTACACTCTTTCAAAATTACTTAGATGATAATAATTTACCTTAAATATATCAGTCTTATCTGAGTTTTTCTGAAATGAAAGAAGTACCAAAACAGATGATGTGTACGATGATGCTCCCCCTACGCACCGTAAATTTTTGCTATGGTTTGGCGATCGCTTTCTGCAATAATCCCTCTGGATAGTGATGTCTAGAACGGGCTACGCCTACGCATAGTTAATTCAAAGGGACATACTAGCGTTGCTAAACCTCGTCTAAATCGTGATTTAGTTACTCATCGTTTCAGACTGAAATGATTTCAAAGGTGTCTTGATGATCAATTCGATAAAACAAGAAATCAGAATCGAGGGTGAGAATTTGACGATACCCTGTCTTTTCAGCCGTCAAAACCAATGTAGCATCTGCTAAATCCATTGGGCGATCGCGGTATTGTTCCATCAGCGCCAACAAACGGTTGTAATCACTCTCCTGAATCTCGTAAACGGTCAGCAGTTTATCTAAAAGAAGCTGCCCCAACTGTTTTTGCATTTGCCAGCCGCCACGATGCAGGGCAAGATACATGGCTTCTGTCAGACATGACCAGGTTGTGACAAGAGGCTTTGCCAAACCCATAACCGCAGTTCGGTAAGCCTTGTGCTGGGGTTGGGTCTGATCAACTAAACACAATAAGACTCCTGCATCGCACAGGATCATAGCTCTAACCCTTGTTGCCGATACTTGTTGAGTAGGATCTGCTCATAGTTACTGACTGGTTCAGCTGGAGATACGTCTAGGGAATCCACAGCTTCAAACCATTGTGACCATTTTTCCACAAGCGTTTCATCAGCCTGACAGTCAGCAATTTTAACTTGATGTTTGTGGATCACAAAATCAATGAAATCGGTCACTTCTTGTAGGAGTGGTTCGGAAAGTTGCTGCAATTTTGCGATCGCAGTTTCACGAATAGTCATGATAATTGCCTTCTTCAGTCTTCTTTATTTTTACTCAAAAATTAGCCAGGATAGCTGTATATTATTAAATAATGGAACACACCTCGAAGATTTACCAATGCAGTTAGTTAGTCGGGAGCATATAGCGATCGCTTCTGATGTGCGGAGTGGCAAGCCCTGTATTGTCGGTACTCGCATTGCTGTAGAAGATGTGGCAGTGATGAATTTAAAGCTAGGATATTCTTTGCTAGAGATTTCTGGTAAGTATGACCTTTCACTAGCATCTGTTTACGCGGCAATGGCTTATTATTTTGATCACCGAGACGAGATTGATCATCGCATAGCAGAAGAAGATGAGTTAGTTGAGGTACTGAAGCAAAATCATCCCTCACGTCTTCAAGAAAAACTGAGACAGTTGAGGAATGAGTGAACGCATTCGCTTTCATCTGGATGAAAATGTCGATCCTGCGTAGACGCAAAGCGGCTTGTCGTAGACATCGCCCTTGGCTTGCGTCGTTATGGAATTGATGTTACAACAACCAATGATGTGGAATTACGTACTCAAAGTGATGAAGTTCAGTTAGTGTTTATTCAGGAAACACAGCGAGTACTGTTCACTCAGGATACAGATTTTTTGATTATTGCCAGTTCTAGGCTTGATCATCCTGGGATTACGTACTGTAAAAAAGGGACTCGTTCAATTGGTGAAATCATTGAAACGTTGGTTTTAATTTATGAGGTGATGACACCTGAAGAGATGGTAGGACGTGTCGAGTTTGTATGAAATGAAAGCAGTAGTGAGAGGCGATCGCACTGTAAATCTATGCTGCTAATTGGCGATCGCTTTCTGCAATAATCCCTGCTTGCTGGATAGTGATGTCTACGACGGGTTACGCCTGCGCCCTTGGTTTGCGCTGTTATGGAACTAATGGGCGATCGGTTCATACTTTTAGTTAATTTACAGTAACTTTAAGAAAAATTACGTAATTTTTCGGTTTTTGTTGACTGATTTATCTTTCAAATTAGATATATAGAGGAGAAAAATATGTTAAGAAAATTTAGTTTAAGTTTTCTATTAGTGTTAGCTACTGTATTACCAGTCCATGCAGAGACTACACAATGGGTTAATATAGGCAGTTCAGAAAATGGTAGTCAACTGGATATTGATGTTAACTCTGTCCAAACTTCAGGGTCTTTGGTTGGGTATCTTTCTAGAATGAGATACTCACAGCCAGACAAGAAAGGTACTGTAATAACAGTAAGTCGAGGAATTATGGATTGTAATTCAGGAACATTCCAGATTCAAGAATTTATCGCTATTAATCGGCAAAGAAAGATTATTTCTCATGAGCAATATAACAATGTTCCTATAGAGCAAGTAAGAGTGGGAACATTAGGAAATACAACATATAGTTTTTTATGTCAAGCTCAGGAAAGTATTGCTGAATACCCAAGAGGTGATAGTTATGTAGATATTGCTAATTCAGTTAATGAGGCAATGAAAACAATTAGCAATGCAACATATCTAAGTAGGTAGGCACAATTAAACCAAACTAGGTAAACTTATGTAAAGCACCAGGAAGGCTTTGAATATAGGCTTTTAAGGGATTTACATTTCTTAATATAGTTGGATTTTTTAGCGCCCACCTACTTACCTTAAAGTTTTATTTAAGTGAAAAATAAAAAGCCCGCATGAGCGGGCTTTCTAAATCAATTAAGTTATTGCTTTACTTACCGTTTCGCCAACTTCTTCGACATCTTCCTCAGACGAATCGATTGGGGTGTAACTTCCACCAATTCATCGGCAGCGATGTATTCCAAAGCACGCTCTAGGCTCATATCTATCGGTGCTTGTAGTTGCACCAATTCATCGCCACCAGCAGCGCGGTGATTGGTTAACTGCTTGGTTTTACAGATATTCAATTCCAAATCTTGGGAACGAGTGTGTTCTCCCACGATCATACCTCTGTAAACCTTTGTGCCGGGAGTAATAAAAAATGCTCCTCTATCTTCGGCATTTCTCATGGCGTAGAAGGTAGAAACGCCTTCTTCAAAGGAGATTAAAACGCCTTTGTTACGGGCTTCAATGTCGCCACTGAGTGGACGGTAGTCCAAGAAGCTGTGGTTCATGATGCCTTCACCGCGAGTCATCCGCATGAATTCACCCCGGAAACCAATCAAACCACGGGCGGGAATGACAAACTCTAATTGGGTGCGATCGCCACTACCTGGTTGCATATCTTGCATTTCGCCTTTGCGTTGTCCCAGGCGTTCGATACAGCTACCCACACCATCAGCAGGAATGTCTAACACCAAAAGTTCAAAGGGTTCGCAAGGTTGACCGTTGATTTCGCGGTAAATTACCTGTGGCTGAGATACCTGAAACTCGAAGCCTTCCCGACGCATGGTTTCGATTAAGATACCCAAGTGGAGTTCACCACGACCGGAAACGAGGAATTTATCGGGAGAATCGGTTTCTTCGACCCGCAAAGCCACGTTGGTTTCAAGTTCGCGGAATAGGCGATCGCGTATTTGTCTTGATGTCACCAACTTGCCTTCTTGACCAGCAAAGGGCGAATCATTCACCCAGAAGGCCATTTGCAAGGTTGGTTCATCCACTTTAATTAGTGGTAAAGCTTGCGGATCATTGGGGTCAGTAATTGTTTCCCCAATATAAGCATCAGCGAAACCAGCCACCGCGACAATATAACCTGCGGTTGCTTCTTCCATCTCTACGCGCTTCAGTCCATCAAAGCCCATCAATTTGGTAATTTTACCCTTGACAATAGTACCATCTTCTGTAACTAAAGCCGCTTGTTGTCCTGAGCGGATCGTACCGTTGTGAATTCTGCCAATGACAATCCGTCCCAGATATTCAGAATAATCTAGGGTTGTAACTTGCAATTGCAGAGGCTTATTGCTGTCGCCCACTGGTGGTGGAACGTGTTGCAGAATCGCGTTAAAAAGAGGTTGCATATCTACCGATTCTGCTTCCAAGCTTTCTTTGGCGAAACCTGCCATACCGGAGGCAAACAGATAGGTAAAATCACATTGGTCTTCATCTGCCCCTAATTCCAAGAACAGATCCAAAACTTTATCTACAGCAACGTGGGGGTCAGTTTGTCCACGATCAATTTTGTTGATGATAACGATGGGGCGCAGCCCTTTTTCTAAAGCTTTCTTGAGTACAAAGCGCGTTTGGGGCATGGGGCCTTCATTGGCATCGACAATCAGAAGACATCCGTCAACCATGCCGAGTACCCGTTCAACTTCGCCACCAAAGTCAGCGTGTCCAGGAGTATCAACAATATTAATTAACGTATCTTTGTAGCGAACTGCCGTATTTTTAGACAGGATAGTAATACCCCGTTCCCGTTCTAGGGCGTTGGAGTCCATAACGCAATCCGGAACGTCTTCGCCTTCGCGGAAAATGCCGGATTGTTTGAGGAGTGCGTCAACCAGGGTGGTTTTGCCGTGGTCAACGTGGGCGATAATGGCGACGTTGCGAATTGGGAGCGTCATAGAAGCTTTTGGTGAACTCTAGAGGGGGTTTTGAGATTTACATTTGAATACTAGGCTTTTTTAACAGAATTGGGTATGATTATCAGAACTCTGTAAAGAACCTTTAATAATTCTAGCGTAATCGTCACAATTGCGGTGAGGTTTGTCAAGGCTGCGTTGCGATCGCCTGAGTACACTTCACCGTAAAAAGGGTTCGGAAATCTTGAGACTTGATGCCAAAGATTGCACGCCTCTAACCAGTTGCTTAGAGCAACTTGTCTAGTTAATTGAGATGGTAGCTGGATTTACGCCGTACTGTAGTAGATTGATTTTCAATAGTAAAAATGTACTAAATTAAGATATTTAAACTACAATAGTAATTGTAAGTGACCATTAAAAACAGCTATAATAGTTAACCAGTCTTAATTTGCGAGTCTGATTATGATTGATTGTCTAAATGTGGCTCGCTACTTCATCGTCAGAGCTTACGAAGACAGTATAGAAGCAGAAATGACCAATATGAAGGTTCAAAAGCTTCTGTATTACGCGCAAAGTTTACATTTGGCGATGTATGATCAGCCATTGTTTGAAGAAGAAATACAAGCATGGCGCTATGGCCCTGTTTGTCCTCCGGCTTACAGGTTTTACAGTGAATTTGAAGCTAAACAATTACCTATTCCTAGTCAAGAATTCCTGTTAGAGATGCCTGAGGATAAGAGACGGCTTCTAGAAGAAGTATGGGAATATTTTGGTGGCTACCATGCTTATCAACTTAGTGGTATGACACACTTGGAGTTTCCTTGGAAAAAGGCGCGTAAAGGTTTGCTACCTGAAGCTAGCTCAACTAACCCAATTCTTCTTGAAGACTTGAAAGCATTGGGACATGTGAAACTAGACCAAATAGAGCGCGACCATCCTGCCTATCAATTCGTAATGCAGGAAATTTTAGAGGACGCTTGTACTTCGGAATCATCAACTCGTATTCGTAAAGGAGAAGTGCATGACTGGCTCAACTCCCTTCTCGATTGAAAAATCCGATAATTTCAACCGTTCTTTCAAAAAACTCGCAAAAGCTTACAAATCAGATTTTGTTAAGCGGGTAACAGAAGTTTTGGAAGATTTAATTGAAGACCAATATCCGATCAATTCTCGTAACGAACCTTTACCTAGAAAGATTGAATTACCTCAAGGATGGTCATTTTACAAGCTAGAGTTTAAGGTATCCAAAGGTGCTTCGGGACAAATTAGATTAATGTATTTAGTCAATACAACTGATTGTGTAATCAAGCTTGTGTGGATTTATAGCCACAAGCAATTTGAAAAGCGGCCTACTGAAGTGGATTTAAAAGGCGTTGTTAAAGAAATTATTAATATTTGAGTTGGTAGATTTATCAAAAATTTATCCGCCTGGAGATGGAAATACAGATTTAAATATTATCTATCTAAAAGTATAAAAACAGAAATTGTAATAAAAAATTTTGTTTCTCTACCCAGAGTTGTGAGAGCGATCGCTCAAAAGAAAGATGGAATCTCCCTAACCCCTGTGTCAAGGTTATATCAAGTAAGAATTACGAACACTTTGCCGAGGAGAACACGGATGGTAGCTACATTAGATGATACGAAGCGCAATGCTATTGCTGTAAAATTGGCAAGCATTAAAGCACTCCAACAATTGGTCATCGAAAATGAACAAGCGCTTTTGACACAAGGACTTGATGCCGAAATTGGCGATCGCATCCGAAATTTCATCAATGACGATCAAAAAAACCTTGGTATTTTAGAAACCGTAATTGGTCAATATGGGATTCAGGCTGAACCCAAGAAAAATGTTACACAATTCATTGAAAAAGCTCGTGAATTGTTCAAAGGTTCTGAATTGAGCCTTTATGAAAAATTCTCTCAGCAGGAATTGTTGAAACATCAACTAGTAATGAGTGGTGTGGTAGTTCACAAAGCTGCTCAAAAAGTTGGTGCTGATGTATTGCTAGCGATCGCACCTTTGAATACCATTAACTTTGAAAACCGCGCTCACCAAGAGCAACTCAAAGGCATTCTGGAAATTCTGGGTGTCCGCGAACTCACTGGACAAGACGCAGATCAAGGAATTTGGGCGCGGGTTCAAGATGCTTTGGCCGCAGTCAGTGGTGTAGTAGGTAGTGCTGTAACCCAAGCCAGCGACAAAAAGGATCTAAATATCCAAGATGTCATCCGCCTCGATCACAACAAGGTAAATACCCTGTTCACCGAACTGCTACAAAGCAACGATCCACAAAAGATCCAAGAGTACTTCGGTCAAATTTACAAGGATCTAAATGCCCATGCTGAAGCTGAAGAAGAAGTAGTCTATCCAAGAGTACGTCCTTTCTACGGTCAAGATAACACTCAAGAATTGTTTGATGAACAAGCTCATGCGAAACAGGCGTTAGAGGAAATTAAGGCAATTAGCCCATCTTCACCGCAATTCAAAGAGAAAGTTAAACAGTTGATGGATGCCCTTGGCGATCATATTCGTCAAGAAGAAAGCACAATGTTTGCAGCCATTCGTAATAACTTGAGTACTGAGCAAAGCGAACAACTTGCTACTGAATTCAAAGCCGCTAAGACCAAAATTCAACAAAAGCTCGGTGTTGTTACTGAATCGAATGTATAGGATGCTTTCGGGCTTTCTACGTCCGCTAAAAAAGCTTAGTTAAACAAAAACTCCCAGCAGATAAACGCTGGGAGTTTTTGTTTACAGATTTTGCTGACAGTATTTATAAGCTGTGTATGCCATAGTTACAACCCCGGTGATAATTGCAGATTCATCTACTTCAAATTGGGGATGGTGTAAAGGGTGGTTAATGATTCTTTCTTTGTAGCCCACACCCAAGCGAAACATAGAACCAGGGACGTGTTCTAAATACATCGAAAAATCTTCAGCACCAAGGGAAGGTTCGGGTAAAACTTGAACGCGATCGCTACTCCAAGCTTCTTCTGCGGCTGATTGTAACAATTGCGTCAGGGCGTAATCATTTTGGACGCTGGGTACACCTTGGCGATAATTAACTTGATACTTTGCTCCGTAGGTATGGCAAACATTAGATACAATATTTTCAATCCAGTTTGGCAGATGGGCGCGGGTTTCGGGATGGAGCGATCGCACGGTTCCCAATAACTGCACTTTATCCGCAATTATATTCGGCGCTCTGCCACCATTAATCTTTCCGATACTTAATACTACAGGGCGCAAAGGATTTTGTGTGCGACTGATAGCTTGTTGCAGCGCAGTAATCACTTGGCAAGCAATCCAAATCGCATCAATCGCCTCATGGGGACGCGCCCCATGTCCCGATTCTCCCATAATCAGAATCTCTAAATCATCAGCTGCGGCTGTTAAAGCCCCGTAACGCACCCCAATAGAACCTGCGGGTATAGAAGGGAAAACATGAACCCCTAACAAAGCTGAGACGTTTTCCATCGCCCCATCTTTCAACATCCAGCTTGCTCCTTGAGCAATTTCCTCAGCCGGTTGAAATAAAAACCGTACTTTTCCCCCCAACTCCTCAGCCAATTGAGACAGCACCATTGCCGTTCCTAAACCCACAGTGGTATGGACATCGTGACCGCAAGCGTGCATAATTCCATCTGCACGAGAGGCATATTCTAAATTAGTACCCTCTTGAATTGGCAAAGCATCCATATCAGTACGAATTGCTAATAAACGGTCATTTTGGCTAGTGCCTTGGAGTTCTCCAATCACGCCCGTTTTCCCAACTCCCTCTTGTACGTGCAGCCCACTAGAAGACAAAACACCAGCTACGAAAGCTGCTGTTTGGTACTCCTGACCACTGAGTTCTGGGTGAGAGTGGATATGGCGGCGAATTTCAATTAAGCGGGGCGCTAGTTTTGCTGCTAAGTCTTTAATATGGGTAAGCATCGATTCAATTCGTCTATAGGCTTTTTCCCCATGATAAAGAACTGTTAACAAACAAAATGCTTTTGCTATACGTTGAGAA
>NZ_JABXKI010000250.1 GCF_017115095.1 Nostoc sp. NMS4
GTTTGAAAGCTGACTGATATGCTTCCTCCCACTCTCTTTTTATCTAATTCGTAATTCGTAATTCGTAATTATTGTTGAAACACTCGCACTTCATTGTGAAGTGTTTTGGTATATTTGGGATGTTCTCATCAAAATACGAATTGTCTTTAGAAATTAGTATCTCGTAAAAACTCAAGAATCGCTGTATTCAACACCTCAGAAGAACCACTTGAGGCATCATGACAGCAGTTAGATAAAATCTGTAATTGGGAATTGGGGATATGTTGATGTAATTTTTTACCATGACTTGCAGGAAACCAACTATCTTGCTCACCCCACAAAACTAGTGTAGGACACTTAATTGCACTGAGATTATTTTGAATTTTGGTGAGCATATTTGGCTTATTTGCTTGCCAATTCTCAATTTCTCGCGCGGCTATTTGTAACTCTTCGGCAACTTTGGCGATCGTGCCAGGCAATTCGGTAAATGGGTAAGTTATCCAATAAATATCTTCCTGCGTCAAGATTGAGGGATCGAATAATACCCCACGTCTTTCGATTGCCATAACTTCTCTAAATAAAGGTGCAAACAAATATGTCAGACGTAAAGCGTCAATTGTTTGCATTACTTCTAGGGGCGTTTTGGCAAGTAACCACATAGACCAATGGGGTAGTTGTTCGGCAAAAACAGGTACGTTTACTACTACCAGCCGTCCGATTAACTGCGGATTTTCTTGAGCAAGAGCAAGGGCAACTAATCCCCCCAGAGATTCTGCTACAATCACTGCGGGTTCATCACATAATGCCTGAATAATTCTTTGAAACTCAATAACTTGATGACCGTTATGTTCTCTACGAGACAATGGTTTTTCGGAAAAACCAAAACCTTTAGCATCAAAACAAATTACTCGGTAATATTTAGATAATGGGGCGACGCT
The DNA here is from genome assembly GCF_017115095.1 of Nostoc sp. NMS4. GTDB lineage: Bacteria > Cyanobacteriota > Cyanobacteriia > Cyanobacteriales > Nostocaceae > Nostoc. The sequence goes on from NZ_JABXKI010000250.1 coordinate 918, forward strand.
GTAGCGCCAATTGTAGCTCCAACTCCCCATGCCATGTAATAGAATTAGCGGTTTACCTTTACCTTTTTCGCCATAAGCAATTTGTATAGGATAACCTTTAGCATCACTAATAACTAGACTTTGCCGCCCTTTGGGAAAAGTAGCTTGCCACCAATCTTTCATTCTTTTATCAATAAACAATTTAACCGCCTGTAAAGGCGCTCCACAAGATTCTAATTAGAATCACGGGCAATGCTACTAAAGCAATAGAAATTAGCAACAATCCAACCAAAACGGCAAAGATAAACCACCTATCTGCACTCTTTTGCTCGCTAGGAAACTTTAAGTATTCTTCCAAGAGCTTGATATTATTAGTGTTAGCTCTCCAGGCAAAATCAAAAAAGTCTCCCAAAACTGGGACAGTGCCTACTAAGCCATCAATGATTACATTCAAAACCATTTTACCGAGAGTGGCTCTAGATACACCTAGCCGCGCTGCTTCTAGGATGATGTAGCTAGAAAACATCACTCCTAAAAAATCACCACCAATGGGTATGAGTCCTATAATTGGATCTAGACCAAAACCAATTTTTGTTCCAGGAATGGTAACAACATTATCCAGGAGCCGACTTAACTGGCGTAGGCGCTTCAACGTGGGTGCTTTGGCATCAGGTTCAATCATCGAAAATCGAGGAGAAGAATCAGGCATGGAGGCGATCGCTAATTTTGTATTGAATCGTTAGATATTTTACTCCCCTACTGAGCTTTTGCAATCATTTTCTCAAGGATTTACGAATTAATATTTTTCTTGGGATTGCGACTGGGCTTTTAAGCGCATATCTTCGCCGACAGTCACATTCAACTGATCGCCGATTAACAGAACAGCAGCGCTCATTGATAGCCAGAGCATTAAAACTATCACAGCTCCTACAGCACCATATACTTTATTATAATTCCCAAAATTCGCCACATACAGCCGAAATAGAGCAGACAATATTGCCCAGAAAATAGCTGCTAAAATTGCCCCTGGCATCATTGGTGTGCCTGAGTTCCACTTGCTTGGCCCATAGCGATAGACAAAGCCAAAGGCGACAGCGACAATGCTTAAAGCTAAAGGCCAGCGTAATAGCTGCCAAAGATGCACCAAGAAGATCAAAGAGCCATTTTCACGCACTACCATTCCCAATAGTAAGTCGCTGGTAAACACTAACAAAGAAGCCAACACTAAAAGCAACATAGTACCGACTGTTAACCCCAGAGAGACGAGCTTGGCTTTCCAAAAGGGGCGGATGTTTTCTGAAGGAATTTGATGGATTTGATCGAGGGCTGTCATCGCGGTACTCACTGCCCCAGAAGCAGTCCAAATTGCTAATACAAAGCTTAGAGAAAATAAACCGCTATTTTTGGAGTTAGTAATTTCTGTGGTAGCAAAATCACGAATCAGATCCAGTGCTTGTTCAGGTAGGACTTGACTAAGTTGATTCGCCAGTTTGTTAAAGGTGTTTTGTAAAGATTCTGCCAATAAGCCAATGGCTGTGATCAGAGCCAGAATTGCTGGAAACAGCGATAGCATGGCATTGAAGGCGATTTCTGAGGCGAGTCCTAAAAGTCGCCTTTCGATTGTCCTGGAAAAAGTTTTTTTGAGCGTGCGCCAATTGAGGTGGCGAAAGAAGCGAAAAAAACGAGGCTTTGGCATGATTTTGAGTTAAAACTGGTTAGGTTTCTTAACTACTTTCCCAAATTTTGTTTCAAAAGGCTCTGTTTCTCGTCAAGAAAGAGGAGCTGGAGCCTCTCAAAATAGTTTCCCAGCCTCCAGGCTGGGAACGAGGCAACACAAGACTCGAAGTTCTTTGATGGTTTTGATTTCCAGTTCCGAACGTGTAAACATAGAGTAGCCATTCCTTAAAAGTGGTATCGGTGGGTAACAAGTTTCTCAGGCTTCTGTACCCATCGAATAAACACTCTAATGTTTCGCTTCCTAAAGATTCAAGCTATATTTACATCTCTCAATAATGCCTAATCCTAAAGGAACTCCTGAAAATTTAAGACCAATTAAGTCAGAACGAGAGGAGCCGCTTACCGAGAAGATGAACTTACGTATGACAAAATCGATGAAAGAGGAAGTACAGCAACAAGACAATCCTCCTGAATTTTGTAGAGAAGCTATTCAAAAAGCACTGGATGAAAAAAAGGAAGGCAACAAATAGTATGCAGATTAGTAAAACTGATTGATAAAATTCTTTTACGCAAACAGTCCGTAATTGAGTCGGTCAATTACCATCTAAATAATATGTATCAAATAGAACAACCTCCTCGCTATATTTACATCTCTCAACAATGCCTAACCGTAAAGGTAATCCTCAGAATTTTGACAATCCACCGAGTAAAGAATTAACTGAAAACGTTACTTTTAGAGCTACGAAAGAAATGAAGGAAGAAATACAGAAACAGGATAATCCAGCACAATTTTGTAGAGAAGCCGTTCAAAAAGCACTGGATGAAAAAAAGGAAGGCAACAAATAGTATTTAGATTGGTAAAACTGATTGATAAAAGAACTTTTGATGCCAACATAGTGTGGTCAGTCCTTAGTATGAAAATAGTACTTTTGTTCTAATAAGAAAATAAATTATCATGCTTTTTTGATTGACGAAAAACAGGATTTTAGTACTTTATTAGTATGCGTGAGGATAAAAATGGCTGAAAATACTAGTTATACGACCGCTTTAACACAACAGTGGTTGACAGAAATCCAGACACTTAAAGAGCAGATGGCAGAACTGCAATACGAGCGCGATACGGCTTGGGAAAGCGCCCAAAAATGGCGTAAACTTTACAACACAGAAGCAGAACAACGCCGCACAGATGCCCAACTCTCGCAACAGACGATCGCTTCTCTCAAAGCAGAACTGCATAAACTTCAAGGTTTTGAAGTAGACACACTGACTGCTGGGACACCAATAGCGATTCAACAAGAAATAGAACAGCTAAAATCTGTGGAGGACTTGCAAGCTAAACTGATCGCCGCGATTAAAGAACGCGATCGCCTTTTGCAAGCTTTAAAAACTGAGCAAGACAACCACGCCCAAAGCCGCAACAGCCTTACTACTGCCTTGGGTGATGCTATTGATAGCTTGACACGCCAACGAGCAGGGGCATGAGAGAGATGAGGGGGCAGGGGAGGCAGGGGAGACAAGGAGATAAACAAAACTCCTAACTCCTAACTCCTAACTCAGCACTCAGCACTCAGCACTCCTAACGCCCAATTCCCTAAAATCCCATTGCCTTGGCTACTGCGCCTAGTTCCGCCGCAATACCTTGTTGAAATTGACTGTGATTGTGTTTAATGGCTGTATCTGGGTCTTTTAAACCATTGCCTGTGAGGACACAAACTACTGTCGCCCCCGTGGGAATTTGGTCTTTCACCTGTAACAATCCGGCTACAGAAGCAGCGCTAGCAGGTTCGCAGAAGATGCCTTCTGATGCTGCCAAAAGTCGATAAGCGTCGAGAATTTCTGTATCGGTAACGGCGTGGAAATTTCCCTGGCTGGCGGTTTGGGCTGCGATCGCTAAGTCCCAACTAGCCGGGTTGCCAATGCGAATTGCTGTCGCTAGGGTTTCGGGATGTGCCACTGGCTGACCGTGGACTAAGGGGGCTGCTCCTGCGGCTTGGAATCCCATCATCTTGGGTAAGCGATCGCACTTTCTGGCTTGATGATATTGACAAAATCCCATCCAATATGCTGTGATGTTTCCCGCATTGCCTACGGGAATACATAACCAGTCTGGTGCATCACCCAACGCATCGACAATTTCAAAGGCTCCTGTTTTCTGTCCTTCTAGGCGGTAGGGATTGACGGAATTCACCAAAGTAATTGGATAGCTTTCAGCCATTTCGCGGACAATTTCTAAGGCTTGGTCAAAATTACCTTTAATTGCCAATACTTCTGCGCCGTACAGTAATGCTTGGGCTAATTTGCCCAACGCCACATAACCGTCGGGAATCAGTACAAAGGCATTCATGCCCCCACGCTTTGCATAAGCGGCGGCGGCGGCTGAGGTGTTGCCCGTGCTGGCACAAATTACTGCTTTAGCCCCTGCTTCCTTGGCCTTGGAAATTGCCATAGTCATCCCCCGGTCTTTGAAGCTGCCGGTGGGATTCAAACCGTCATATTTTACAAAAACCCGTACTTGTCTGCCAATGCGTTCTGCGATCGCTGGCACTGGTATTAGAGGTGTGTTACCCTCCAACAGAGTGACAATCGGTGTTTTTTCGCTGACAGGCAAGTATTCACGATAGGCTTCTATCAGTCCAGGCCAGGGTTGGCGATAAGATGTAGCAACAGACAGGCTCAAAGTCACGGGATTTAAAATTTCTGAACGTAAGGATTGGATATTTTGAAAGGGTAGGATGGGGAAGCGCAAAATGGGTAAGAGGAAGAAAGTAGATTTTTCGTTGCCTGTTGCCTGTTCAGAGTTCCCTAATCCAAAAGAATGTTATTAAGAATATTATTTTTTATGGTGTAGCCGTTTCACTTGCTATTTTATTTAGAACGTTAATTTATCATAAACTGCTACGGCGAACTTCGGTTCAACAAATTAGCCTAGAGGATGCTGATGAGGTGAAAAATCATCTGTAAATCTATGAGACTTACGTAATAACTCTCTAAGAGGATGTTTGAAAAGTCCTGTTGTTGGATTTTTTACGCAGTACTCAATGATTTATGTGCTGATGTCGCCTTGCAACAGCCTATTGAACGTAGTTTCAGTGGAAATAGTCAATTGATGCTTGTATTTTTTCCACCGCGCACTCTTACAAAACCCACAACTACAATTTATTCCTTGGTTGAGCATCAACGCTCTATGGGCTTGGTCAAAGCCGTGCGTCAGCGACACTGATGCACTGCTGCAACCTCACTTGACATTTGGGCATCCGCCTTAACTTGACACCTATGACAGGATGTCCACCCCACAATAAATAATTGAATATTTTTTTATTTGGAAGTCCTTTAACTGCACCTGTAAATTTTACCAGCCAAAATACGGGATAAATCGCCGTCTCGCCTTGATTGTAAATATAAAAAAAAGAAATTGATGAAAAACCGCATCAATTTGTAGCTAATTAAGATTTATGAGTTATAATTGCCATTTTTAAACAAATCTAACTGTAGACAGATGAAATTTTAAACGCTAATGTTATCAGAATCATGTTTTTTGGCGTTCAGACAATCTTCTAGTCTAGGCGCTAGAGAAAAGGAGTTAACTCACATCTTGCACCTAGCCCTAGTGATTAGAAATCGCGGCTATACAAACAAAGTCCGCCTACGCCAACTAACGCAAAATCAAGGCTTTTTAACCTGCGGAGGCAGGTAAAGTCTCGTGTAGCCGCGACTTATAGTCGCCTGGTGCAAGATATAAGTTAATCACTTAAATATTGCTCCTAATTTTATTGCATTCTACCCATTGCCAGCCCCAAGATATAGGTTTTATCACTCATGTTCAACGTATCCACTCACGATTCTCAACAAAATCAGCAATTAATTGATAATACTGGCTGGAACGTGATTGAAACGGAGTTTAACCCGACGCAGTTACATCACAAAGAAACTGTCTTCACTCTTGGTAATGGGTTGTTAGGAGTGCGGGGTACATTTGAGGAAGGATATCCACAGGATTTTCCAGCCGTACTCATCCACGGTGTCTATGATGATGTGACAATTACTCATACTGAACTGGTAAACTGTCCCAACTGGCTGCCATTGGTGGTAAAAGTTGCTGGCGAATCTCCTACGGAGACGCTACGCGAACGCTTTAGTATGGATAGTGGTGAGATTCTCAACTACGAACGTCGGCTCGATCTACGCTTAGGTTTAGTTAGCCGTGATGTGCGGTGGCGTAGTCCTAGCGGTCATACCCTAGATTTTCACTTCGAGCGCTTCACCAGTTTAGCAGACCAGCACGTTTTGGCGATTCGCGCTCAAATTACATCGGTAGACTTTGAGGGTGAAATTACCATTGAAGCCGGATTTGACAGCGAACCCGATACCCAAGGCGTTAAACATTGGCGAACCTTAAACCAAGGTGGCATAGATCGGATTATCTGGTTAAATAGTAAAACTCTCCACTCAGATATTCAACTGGGGATGGCAGCTAAGTTAGTGGTAGATGGTGACGAAACTACACTTGTGAGCATCGAAAATGCTTCTAGTTCTCCCACTTTGACAACCACCTTAGAGTTATATCCCGGAAAATCGGTAACTGTAGAAAAGATTGTCACCCTGTTTACTTCACGAGAGACAGAAATTCCCATTGCTGCCGCCTTACAAAGACTTGCTGACGAACCGAGATATACTACCTTGTTGGCAGCTCACATTACTGCCTGGGAGCAAGTGTGGCAAGACAGTGACATTATAATAGAAGGCGATCGCTTGGCTCAATTAAGCGTCCGTTATAATCTCTTCCAATTACTAGCTGTAACACCGCGTCACGATAACCGCGTCAGCATTCCTCCCAAAACCCTTTCCGGTTTTGCCTATAGCGGGCATATCTTTTGGGATACAGAAATATTCATCCTGCCTTTTCTCACCTTAACTCAACCAGCCCTAGCGCGTAACTTGCTCACCTACCGTTACCACACCTTACCAGGAGCGAGACGCAAAGCTCAAGAAGCCGGTTATCAAGGGGCGATGTATGCTTGGGAAAGTGCCACTACTGGCGATGAAGTAACCCCGCGCTGGGTTCCAGCTCCCAATGGTGAATTAATCCGCATCTGGTGCGGTGACATTGAAGTGCATATCACCGCAGATATTGCTTATGCAATTTTGCACTACTGGCAGACTACCAACGATGATGACTGGATGCGCGATTATGGCGCGGAAATTATTCTTGATACGGCTGTTTTCTGGGAAAGTCGGGTGCAGTGGAACCAAGAGCGGCACAGTTATGACATCCTAGATGTAATTGGCCCTGATGAAAATCACGATCGCGTCGATAATAATGCCTTCACCAATCTCATGGTACAGTGGCATTTGCAATCAGCTTTGGCGCTGTGGGACTGGCTCAAACAAGCTTACCCTGAAACCTCAGCCCAACTAGTGCAAAAACTCAACTTAACCACAGAGCGTCTGCACTATTGGGCGGAAATCCAAGAGCGTCTATTTGTGAATGAAGATGCTCAAACAGGTTTAATTGAGCAATTTGAAGGCTTTTTCCAGCTAGAAGACGTTAACCTCGCTGACTACGAACCGCGCAGCAAATCTCTGCAAGGTTTGTTGGGAATTGAAGCCACCAGCCAAAAGCAGATTCTCAAACAGCCAGATGTCTTGATGCTCTTGTATTTACTGCGCGAACGTTATGACCATAATACCCTCGCCACCAACTGGGACTATTACACCCAACGCACCGACCACAGTTATGGTTCTTCACTAGGCCCAGCCATTCATGCCATTTTAGCATGCGACCTGAATCAACCAACCGAAGCTTATACACACTTTCTGCGATCGGCCTTGGTAGACTTAGAGGATGTGAGAAGTAACGCTGCCGAAGGAATTCACGCCGCCAGTGCTGGAGGAGTTTGGCAAGCAGTAGTTTTCGGGTTTGGCGGCATTCGGATGACTCAATTCGGTCCCATTGCCTGTCCCAACCTACCACCTAACTGGACACGTTTAAAGTTTCGCTTGCAATGGCGTAATGAGTGGTATGACTTTGACTTACAAGCCGAAACGTTCCCAGACACGCCAGTAGGTTGTGTTAGCGACAGCGTAACGCACCAAATCTTTAACAATGGTAATGGTGCGTTACGTGAAACTAGTGTTGGTAAGCAAAAAAATTGTAGGTTGGGTGGAGGCTTTGCGTAACCCAACATCCTGATATGTGTTGGGTTGCGCTCCGCGCAACCCAACCTACGTCTAATGCACTATTTTAAGCTTGCCATGCCACTACAAATACTCAGAACTTAGAACTCAGAACTTAGAACTTAGAACTCAACACTCAGCACTCAGCACTCAGCACTTAGTTTTTGTTCAGAAGATTTACGAGATGGGAACTCTAGCTAATAAGCTTAATTAGAGTATCCCACCGAACACTGCTAATCATGTCCGATTTTGCTCATTCCACATTGGGGAAATCTTCTTACCCTCGCTTGACTAGAAGCTTGAGTGCTGTTGAAAGTTGGGGTTTTGGTTTGACAGCACATATTTCTTGGACAGCATTGGTTCCAGCGATTCATGCTGCTTTAGGTTCCCAAGCTATTTTTGTCTGGATACCGGCGGTGATTTTCGGAATGCTGCTCAACTATCAAGTAAAACGCTTGGGTATGCATTTCATCAATGTAGCTGGAGGAACACCTAACTATGCTACCAAGCTACTACAAAACTACCCCGGACTAGCTCGCTATGCAGCAATTGGATACCTCCTAAACTGGGTTTCCTACTTAGCAGTGAATACAATCGTACTCAGAGATTTAATTAAAGTAAATTTGGAGGCGCTGGGTATTACCTGTCCAGATATATTTCTGGATATTAGCTTTACACTGTTGCCTTTTATCGTGGCGTTTAGTGGGACTCGCGCCCTGAGTATTTTACATTTGTTTTTTGTAATTCCAGCCTTTGGATTGCTAATGACCTTCTGTGTGCAAGGTCTTGGCTGGTTAACCTTTTCTCCGGTGAGTCCTGGGTTTTTTCCTAGCAGTTGGTCATCTTTGAGCTTTGTAGATTGGGCAAAGTGGTTCTTTTTCGTCACTTATGCAACCTACAGTTGTGAAACAGCTTCTTCCTTTGTCGCCGATAGCCGCCACCCCACCCAAACGCTACGGTTTCTAGATGTTGCAGCCTGGATGATGCCACCCATCTTTTTAGGAGGGTCTTGGGTAGTAATGCGGTTGGCCACAAATTCCAACCTGAAAGACAATGCTTTTCTGAATCTGGCGGCGGCTTCCCTGCCCTTTTGGGGGAAATTTGCTGGTGTAAGTGTTTCTTTTTTGCTAGTAGCTGCTTGTCTACTCGGTTCGGCAACGGTGGTTTCTAATTGCCCGCGAATTTTGTATCAACTGGCTTTAGATAACCACATTTCACCAGTATTTTATGTAGTCTCACGTCGCGGTGTGTTTGTCCCAGCATTGACATTGACACTGGGATTGTGCTTAATCTATCTGATTTGGGGAGATGTGGCGCGAATCGTGGCTGTTGGTAACATTGGTTGGTTTATCTCCTTTATGTTACTGCATTTAGGGCTTTGGCTGCGGCGCGATCGCCCGGAAGTTTTGTTTCCTCGCATATCTCTAGCCATTCTGCTGTTAGAAGTTGTAGTGCTGTTGGTGGGCGGACTTGCTTGGGGTTCGCTCAACTTTATCATTGGGTTATTATTTCCCATTGGTGTCATGGGCATAGATGCGGTGATTCGCCGTGTGAATTTCCCTGCATTCCATCCTGATTGGTGGATGCGGCGATATCGCACCCGCCCTGTAGTAATTATCAAAGATTCAGTTATTCTCCAGGTGAGCATCCTGATTTTTTTACTGTGTAGCGCCGTGGCAGTTGGCTGGTTATTTGGTGTCAAACTGAATAAAGTGGCAACTGCTGGCGGTGAGAATATATTTGTGGTGCTACTGATGAGTGTGGCATTTGTGGGAGTAGCGATCGCTTGTTGGACAAGTTTACCTCAAGTAGTTGCGATCGCAGAAGCACGAGAAGCTGCCGAACACCTGTTTACTGTCGCCCAAGATGGTATTTTAGTCGTAGATAATCAAGGCATTATCCGCCAAGCTAACCCAGCCACCGAATCGTTTTTTGGTGTCAACCCATCTGAGTTACCAGGAAATCACCTCAACAAATGGCTACCGGCATTAGTCTACTATCCAGAACAGTGGACAAAGCGTAGCGAACAAATTTTAATCGGCAATGGGAAAAACAGAACTCTGGAAGTTTCTATCTCAGATAGACCCCATCAAGATTTTCAGGAATATGTCGTCATTCTCCACGACATAACCCAGCGCAAACAAGCAGAGCAGATATTGCGATACTCAGAGGCACAATTGCGCCAAGAAGCAAAGCAGCTAGTATCTCAACTAGTGCATAGTGAAAAAATGTCGAGTTTGGGGCAGTTAGTAGCAGGTGTAGCGCATGAAATCAACAACCCAGTCAACTTTATTTCTGGCAATATCAACTATGCAAATCAATATATCCAAGATTTATTAAGATTGCTGCAATTATACCAGAAAAACTATCCTAATCCCGCAAAGGAAATTCAACAACAAACAGAAGAAATCGACTTAAATTTTCTCATTGCAGACTTGCCCAACTTACTAACTTCTATGACAGTTGGTGCAGAACGAATTACAGAAATTGTCTTATCTTTGCGAAACTTTTCTCGCTTAGATGACGCAGAAATGAAAGCGGTGAATATCCATGATGGTATAGATAATACATTGATGATTTTGGAACATCGCCTCAAACCTAAATCTAACAATCAAACAATTGAGGTGATTAAAGAGTACGGCGATCTGCCATTAGTAGAATGTTATCCTGGGCAGTTGAATCAAGTATTTATGAATCTTTTAGCAAATGCGATCGATGCTTTAGAAGAGGCAGTGGAGAATGGTGAATGGGAAGTAGGGGAAAAAGCGCTCTCTACTCCCCAGATACGCATTCATACGAAACTCATGAGCGATAATCAGGTAGTTATTCGTATTGGCGACAATGGTATAGGCATTCCCGAAAAGGTACAAAAACAATTATTTGAACCATTTTTTACGACTAAACCAGTTAATAAAGGTACTGGGTTAGGTTTATCTATTAGTTATCAGATTATCACCCAAAAGCATCAGGGAAAATTACAATGTATTTCTGCTCTTGGTCAGGGGACAGAATTTGTAATCGTAATTCCGCTAAATCAGCAAGTTATCTAAGAAGATGTTTGAAAAGTCATTTTGTCGGTATCAAAAATTTTAGATATCCCTAAATCCCCCGATAAATTGGGGGACTTTGATTTCGGTTCCCCCCTTTTTAAGGCTACAGTGTAAACATAAGTCTGAAATAGCTGATTAACCAAGGTTTTACCCCACCCTAACCCTCCCCTTGCAAAGGGGAGGGAACTAGATTTTCTTGTTTCCCCCTTTTACAAGGGGGGATTAAGGGGGGTAAAACCCGGATCTAAAATGTAACTCCGATTTGTGTATACACCGTAGCTTTTTAAGGGGGGTTAGGGTGGATCTAAAAGTGCCTAATGTCATAGCAAACCACTTTTCAAACAACCTCTAATTGTCAACATCATCTAGCGTAGTTAAATATGTTAACCAAATTAAAATCTTCACCCTTGGCGTTGCTTGCTGTTTAATTAGAATATTAGGCTGAGATTTTCTGACTAAACCACCTGTATAGGCTGTTAGCCAGAAAAAGTCTGGCTATTACTCCGATTTTGGTAGTGAGAAAAAGGATTTAGTCATGGCGAGAGATAGAGCTTATTGGGAAGCAGAGCAGCGTATTGAAAAGGCGCGCCAAGAGGGAGCAATAGAACTCGATCTCAGCGATATGCAACTGAGCGAACTGCCAGAAGCGATCGCATCCCTGACTCAGTTGCAACAGCTTTACCTCCGCAATAACCAACTGAGCGAACTGCCAGAAGCGATCGCATCCCTGACTCAGTTGCAACAGCTTTACCTCGACAATAACCAACTGACGGAACTGCCAGAAGCGATCGCATCCCTGACTCAGTTGCAACGGCTTGACCTCAGCAATAACCAACTGACGGAACTGCCAGAAGCGATCGCATCCCTGACTCAGTTGCAACGGCTTGACCTCAGCAATAACCAACTGACGGAACTGCCAGAAGCGATCGCATCCCTGACTCAGTTGCAACGGCTTGACCTCAGCAATAACCAACTGACGGAACTGCCAGAAGCGATCGCATCCCTGACTCAGTTGCAACGGCTTGACCTCAGCAATAACCAACTGACGGAACTGCCAGAAGCGATCGCATCCCTGACTCAGTTGCAACGGCTTTACCTCAGCAACAACCAACTGACGGAACTGCCAGAAGCGATCGCATCCCTGACTCAGTTGCAACAGCTTAACCTCGACAAGAACCAACTGACCGAACTGCCAGAAGCGATCGCATCCCTGACTCAGTTGCAACAGCTTAACCTCGGCAAGAACCAACTGACCGAACTGCCAGAAGCGATCGCATCCCTGACTCAGTTGCAACAGCTTAACCTCGGCAAGAACCAACTGACCGAACTGCCAGAAGCGATCGCATCCCTGACTCAGTTGCAACAGCTTAACCTCGGCAAGAACCAACTGACCGAACTGCCAGAAGCGATCGCATCCCTAACTCAGTTGCAACTGCTTGACCTCGACAATAACCAACTGACCGAACTGCCAGAAGCGATCGCATCCCTGACTCAGTTGCAACTGCTTGACCTCGACAATAACCCTCTTAACCCTGACCTTGCAGCTGCTTACAAACAAGGCACTGAAGCAGTCTTGCAATACCTGCGGGCAAAGGCAGAAGCACAGATAACGCTGAATGAAGCCAAACTGATTTTAATTGGCGAGGGTGAGGTGGGCAAGAGTTGCCTGTTAGGAGCATTGCGGGGAGATGAATGGGTAGATGGTCGCCCCACAACTCACGGGATTGAAATTAAACCTGTAATCGTCACCGATCCCGATAGTGGCACAAAGATATCACTCAATGGTTGGGATTTTGGCGGTCAACGGGTTTATCGACCAACGCACCAGTTGTTTTTCAGTGCGCCAGCCGTCTATCTAGTTATCTGGAAGCCACGGGAAGGCCCCCAGCAGGGCTTTGTCAAAGAGTGGATTACGCTGATCAAAAATCGAGAACTAGATGCAAAGGTGTTGGTAGTCGCAACCCACGGCGGCCCCGGACAGCGACAACCAGACATTGACAGACAAGAAATTCTCGATCAATTCGGCAAAGATACGGTAATCGAATTCTTCCATGTAGACAGCAAACCCAACCAGGATACGACGCATTGCGCTGGAATTGCAAAATTAAAAGATGCGATCGCCCGTGTCGCTGCATCTCTTCCCGAAATGGGGCGTTCCGTTCCCGCAAAGTGGCAACGGGTGCGAGAAATCTTACAGACAAGTGACAAAGCCTATCTCTCCTACAATGATGTCATTAAAATCTGCAATGAACAGGGAATTGATGAGGAGCAAGCAGAACTGTTTCTTCGCATCTCCCATATATTAGGGCATTTTATCCATTATCATAACGACTCAACACTACGCAATATCGTCATCCTCAAACCCGACTGGCTGGCAAAGGCGATCAGTTTCGTGCTAGATGATGAAACGACACGCAAACGCAACGGTTTAGTGGAGTTTGAGCATCTGGGCCAATTGTGGAGCCATCCGCCGTTTGAAGGCGAAGAAGGCTACCCCTCAAAATTGCATCCAATCTTTCTGCGGTTGATGGAACGCTTTGATCTATCCTACAAAGTGGTATTCGAGCGGTCAGAAACTAGCAATACCAGCCTCATTGCTCAACTCGTTCCCGACACACGCCCGGAGAAATTGCCCAATTGGGGAGAGCAACCGGAAACGGGAGACAGACAACAAGTGCAAATCTGCCGGATTGTGGATAGTCGCGGACAATTTGCAGTGGCAGAAGGATTATTTTACCAGTTGATTGTCCGGTTGCACAAATACTCACTGGGGCGGGCGAATTACGAAGATAGCATCCACTGGCAACGCGGCTTAATGCTTGACAACGACTACAACGGTCGGGCATTGCTAGAGTATGTTGACACTGATGTAAAAATTACAGTACGGGCAGCTTATCCAGAACGTTTCCTGTCTTATCTCACAGAAGAGATTAAATGGCTAGTCGAGAATTTCTGGGAAGGGTTGCGTTGTAACGTCATGGTTCCCTGCATTGCACCTTGCAGCATGAATGCCCCTGGAAACGGACTGTTTGAGGTGCAGAAACTAATTGAAAGTAAAAAGAAAAATCGTCATGAATTCCCGTGTCCCATTTCCGGGTGTGGCGAATGGCAAAGCATAGACAGACTGCTAAATAACGCGCCGACTGCTCAACCCCCATCTCAAGAAATTGGCACTGAGCAGTTGCGAGACATTATGAAAGACGAATTAAACATCATCCGCCAAGATTTGGGGATGTACAATCGTCTAGATCACGCACGCTTTCAGGTATTATCTCACCAGCAACGCTCCATTTTAAGCCAAGTCGATCAGCAGTTTGCAGAAATGATGCAGATGCTCACCGATGAAGCAAAAGACGGCCCACGCCTGTTTAGCTTTATGCCTGTTGAACGGAGATTTTTTGATCTCCCCCAATGGACGAGTGCTAAGTTTCAACTTACTCTCTGGTGCGAACACGCTCGTAAGCCACTTCCAGCCTTAAATCCAAATGACAAGAAAAAGGGAGTCTATGAATTAGACTTGTCTCGTGAGTGGTTCATCAAAGCAGCCCCCTATCTCAAAATTGTTACCGGAATCCTGAGCCTAGCCTTACCTGTGGCAGGTTCGGCAACTAAATTTATGCTGGATGACACCACCTATAAAGTTTTTGAAGAACAACTCGATTTGGGACAAAAAAGCATCGAGTCTACTTTGAAGGGCAGCGATATGGTTTTGGCTGGAAAGTCCAAGAGAGATGCCTCATTCTTGCAAGGCGATGCAATCCGCGCCCAAGGCTCTATCTTACGAGAATTACATGCCCTTCTGAAAGCAAAAGATCCTAGTTTTGGTGGTTTAGTGCGGGTGCAGAACAAACGCCGTGAATTTCTCTGGGTTCATCCTCAATTTGTAGATGAATATTAATTGACAACGGATATTAAAGGATGTTTTAAAAGTGTTTGGCTGTGATTTTAATCACCCCCCTTAGTCCCCCCTTGTAAAGGGGGGAAACAAGAAAAATCCGGTTCCCTCCCCTTTACAAGGGGAGGGTTAGGGAGGGGTAAAAAATATTTGATACATCAATCACGACTTTTCAAACATCCTCTTAGAGCTATTTCGTAATTTCTCATGATTATACAGGAAACAGAGTAATGTTGAAGGTTTTTGCTGACCGTGGTGGTACATTCACAGATATTGTTGCTGTTACTAATAATCAAGCAATTATCGATGGAGTTTCAAAACACCCCGAACGTTTTTTAATTGTCCCTCTGCCTAATCAGCAATGGATTATCGTCTACAAACTCCTTTCGGAAAATCCCGAACAATATGAAGATGCAGCCATCCAAGGTATTCGAGATATCATAGGTATTACTAACAACGAACCCATTCCTACTGAAGCCATAGAAGTGGTAAAAATGGGGACAACAGTAGCAACAAATGCACTGTTAGAAAGAAAAGGCGATCGCGTCGTTCTTCTCATCACCAAAGGGTTTAAAGATGCGCTACGAATTGGCTACCAAAACCGTCCTAACATCTTTGCCCGTCAGATAATTTTACCAACGATGCTTTATGAGCAAGTGATTGAGATAGATGAACGCTATGATGCTAACGGAAATGAATTAATCCCTATAAATATTGAACAAGTCAAAAGCGACTTACAAGCAGTTTACCATACAAGAATTCGGAGTTGTGCCATTGTTTTTATGCACAGCGATCGCTATCCTAAACACGAACAAGAAATAGCCCAGCTTGCCCAAGAAATCGGCTTTACTCAAATATCCGTATCCCATCAAGTTAGTCCCTTAATGAAATTGGTTAGCCGGGGAGATACAACAGTAGTCGATGCTTATTTAACTCCTATTATGCGCCGCTACGTTAACCAAATAGCGAGTCAGTTACCAAGCGTCAAATTAATGTTCATGAAATCTGACGGCGGTTTAGTCGCAGCTGAACAATTTCAAGGAAAAGATAGTATTTTAAGTGGCCCGGCTGGCGGTATTGTTGGCGCAGTCCAAACTAGTAAAAGAGCAGGTTTCGAGTTAGTTATTACCTTTGACATGGGAGGGACAAGTACAGATGTTGCCCACTTTAAAGGAGAGTATGAACGACAAC
>NZ_JABXKI010000342.1 GCF_017115095.1 Nostoc sp. NMS4
GATTGGAATTGCGATATTATCCGTTCAATTTTTAACAATCAATACATAAAATATATGAAAAAATCAATCATCCAAGCATCTGCCCTAATTCAAAGTACCTTCAAGTCACCCAAAGGAATTTTCTTGACGCTGGTGTTGACAAGCTTGCTATCTTGTGCTGTCGGATTCATTGAAAACAATGCTGCTGGGGCTATTCCTTACCCAGACCGCACTCAATTATCCCAATCGCAAGTAAACGAGTTGCCGAGGGCGATCGCTAATAAGATTTTACGAGATGCGTCCAAGAATTCCGGTGTACCTAGACGGGAATTACAGATTACCCAAGTCACATCAAAAACCTTTGGTAATCCCTGTGAGTTCAATTTTGGAGAAGTTTGTACTAGGGAATACAACCCCGTTGAAGGCTGGGAAGTAGTTGTCAGAGTCCGCCAAGATTCCTGGACTTACCATGTAGATAAATCTGGAAAGCAAATCATTTTAGATCCGAAAGTGATTACTTTACAAACATTGCCCAAGGCGATCGCAGATGCAATTTTGACTGATGCCTCAAGCCGTTCTGGGTTGGAAATCGCTGATTTAAAAATTACTCAAACTACACTAAAAACCTTTGGAAATCTCTGCCAATTCAACTTTGGCGAAGTCTGCACCCAGCAGTACGACCCCGTGGAAGGTTGGGAAGTAATTGTCAAGGTTAAAGAGCTATCTTGGATTTATCATGTGAATAAATCCACTTCGCAAATAATTTTAGATCCCAAAGCTAACGCCACTCAAAAAAGTTATTGAAGAAGAATTCAGAATTCAGGATTCAGGATTCAGAATTAAGAAGTTTGCGGAATCGCTACCCCCGCGCTATCAGTCGGGGATACCCTACGGGATCTTGCTACAGATCCGCCAGTGGATTGTTGCACCACTAAATCTAGGATTTGGTGGGGATTTATGAACTTACGCTAAAGTATCCACCATATTCTGACTCCTGACTCCTGAATAGCGATCGCAATTGACTAAATCCTTTATTTAATTGCAGTTATAGCAATTTTAATAGTATATAATAATGGATCGTGTCGAATCAAAGCTAGACCATGCCTAAACTAAAGACTCGTAAAGCTGCGGCAAAACGATTCCGTGCCACCGGTAGCGGCAAAATCGTCCGTCGGAAAGCGTTCAAAAGCCACCTTTTAGAACACAAATCTTCTGACAAAAAACGTGGTATGCGTAAAAGTGCGCTTGTACACGAACGCGACGAACTGAACGTCCGCTTGATGCTCCCATATTTGTAAGTATTTTAGGAAATAAGTTATGACTCGGGTAAAACGCGGTAATGTAGCTCGCAAACGCCGCAATAAAATTCTCAAACTAGCTAAAGGTTTTCGCGGTTCCCATTCAACTCTGTTTAGAACCGCCAACCAACAAGTGATGAAGGCGCTACGGAGTGCCTACCGCGATCGCAAAAAGAAAAAGCGCGATTTCCGTCGCCTTTGGATCGCCCGCATCAACGCTGCTTCTCGGCAACACGGCTTGAGTTACAGCCAGTTGATCGGTAACTTGAAAAAAGCTGATATCCAACTAAATCGCAAGATGTTGGCGCAATTGGCAGTCCTCGATCCAGCTAGTTTCGGCAAAGTTGCGGAATTGGCAATTCAAGCTAAAGGATAAAGGTGGTAGAGGATGTATAACAGATGTAACAGATGGCAAGTAATTACTCGGTTACATCTGGTATTATCCGCCACTATCTTTTGGATTTTTTGCTTTTCTCTAGTGGTGACGGGATTAACTGCATCTGCTGCCGAAATGTCAGAAATTCAGCAGCGCGGCTATTTAAATGTTGCCGTTAAAGATAACTTGCGTCCCTTGGGATTTAAAGATGCTAACGGGAATTTGCAAGGCTTTGAAATTGACTTGGCCAAGCATTTGGCAGTTGACTTGGTTGGGAAAGCCGAAGCTGTAAAATTTCAACCTGTAGCGAATAGCGATCGCCTGTCTGTAGTCTTAGACAAGAAAGTTGATTTTGCGATCGCTAGAGTCACAGCAACCGAGTCACGCGCCCGCATAGTTAGTTTCAGTGTTCCCTACTATTTGGATGGCACTGTCTTAGTTACAAAAGATCCCTCTGTACAACAGTTGAGTGATTTGTCAAAACAAAAAATTGCCGTACTCAACAACTCCAGTACCGTTGCTAAAGTGCGGTACTATCTGCCAAACGCCGAGTTAGTAGGAGTAAATTCTTATAAAGAAGCGCGAGAGAGAATAGAAAATAATGCCGCCGTTGCCTTTGCCGCAGATGCTAGTGTTCTAAGTGGTTGGGTACAACAATATCCTCAATATCGGCTACTACCAACAAAATTATCAACTGAACCCTTATCTGTAGTAATGCCCAAGGGATTGCAGTACGATGAGTTAAGACGAAATGTGAATCAAGCGATCGCTCGTTATTTAGAAAAAGGTTGGCTCCAGCAACGCTCTCAATATTGGGGTTTACCGTAAATTGGTCATTGGTCATTAGTGAATAACAAATGACAAATGACAAATGACAAATAACAAACTTTATAATATTTGTATTTGCAGTAATGGATAACAATCTAGCCGTAGTTTACCTCTCAATTTTGGTGGTTATACTCACAATTGCAGCCGTGAGTGTGTTTCGCCAGATTTTCAAAACTCGTAAGGTTGAAGGCTCTTTTGCCAGATTGCGAAAGAAGTTAGAGAAAGAAAAGGGTACGACTCAAGAATATTATGAGTTAGGCAGTATTTATTCCGAAAAAAAAATGTACTCTCAAGCGATCGCGCTATTTCAAAAAGCTATTAAAGCTGCCGAAGAAGAGGGAGAAGAAGATATCGCCCCCATTTACAACGGACTGGGCTATATTTATTTTACCCAAGAGCAATATGACTTAGCAATTCGTCAGTACAAAGAAGCGCTCAAATCTAAACCAGACTACGTAACAGGATTGAATAATCTCGGCCATGCCTACGAGAAGAAAAAATTAACGACTCAGGCCTTACAAAGTTACGAAGAAGCACTCAAATTAGCTCCAAATAACTCTATTGCTAAACGCCGTGCTGAATCTTTACGCCGTTTGGTTTCGGCGTAAGATAAGCATAATACCCGGAACTCTACCCCGCAAGCCTACCGTGTATACACAAGTCTGAAATAGCTGAGTAACCAAGGTTTTACCCCACCCTAACCCTCCCCTTGCAAAGGGGAGGGAATTAGATTTTCCGGTTTCCCCCTTTGCAAGGGGGGTAATTTGACTTCTGTATACACCGTAGCCTTATAAAGGGGAGGGAACTAGATTTCTTGTTTCCCCCCTTTGCAAGGGGGGATTAAGGGGGGTAATTCGACTTGTGTGTACACTGTAGCCCCGGAAGCGGGGAAGGGTTGGGAGAGCAGTTATTTTATTATAATTAATTTCGCTTTAGCCTCTTAATTTATCGGTTTTTAATCTTAGGTTTGGAAATAGATAACTATAAGTCTTTTGTAAAAATGTAAAAGATGATTAAGCGGCTAAAGCGTTTTTTGTGGCTATCTATTGCGATCATTTCCATCATTTCTATCTCAATCGGATTAATGGGAAGATTGACGGCTCAACAGCCTTCGATTTCCCATCCTCTCACTTCACTAACCGAGGTAGAAATTAGCACGGCTGTTTCGATTATTCAAAGAGAAAAAACTTTGAGTGAAATAGCAGCTTTTCCACTTATTGCTTTACAAGAACCAGATAAAGAAGAAGTTATAAACTTTACACCTGGTAAAGCTTTTGAGCGAAAAGTTTTTTTGGTAATCTCTGAGCGATCGCTAAATAAAACCTTTGAGGGTATCGTCGATCTAAGAACCAAAACCTTAAGTTCTTGGAAAGAAATACCGTCTGTGCAACCTGCGATCGCTAATTCCGAATATGAACTAGCAACTCAGATAGTCAAAGCCGATCCTCGATGGCAAAAAGCGATGCAAAGGCGAGGAATTACTGATTTTGAACAAGTCAAAATTAGTTGGTGGGCACCAGGAATTTTGAGTCAACAGGAAGAAGCAACGGGTAATCGTCTTTGTCGCGGTTTATCTTATTATAAAGGCAAAGCTTGGAACTATTACGGTAGTCCCATTGAAGGAGTCCTGGCAACAGTCAATTTGAACGCGGGTAAAATCGCCAGTTTTGTTGATAAAGGAAACATACCTTTTTCTAAAGAAAACTGGAATTATGATATCAAATCCTTGGGTAAATTACTGTCACCACTTAAAGCATTAAAGATTCTCCAACCAAATGGTGTAAATTTCCAGATTAAAGACAATGAAATTAGCTGGCAAGGTTGGAAGTTTCGTTATTCAATGCATCCTCGGAATGGATTAATGCTGTACCAAGTAACGCACAAGGACGGCGAAAATATTCGACCAGTTTTATATCGCGCCAGTCTTTCAGAAATGGTAGTACCTTATGGCGATCCTCAGCCTAATTGGTCATTTAGAAATGCCTTTGATGTTGGAGAATACAACCTGGGTTTACTAGCAAATCCGATGGAATTAGGTAAGGAAATTCCCGAAAATGGTTTGTTGCTAAATGCTGTATTTGCTAATGAACAGGGAGAACCTTATAAAATATTAGGAGTTATCGGTATCTACGAGCGCGATCGCGGAATGCTTTGGAAACATTATGAGTATAATACTCAACGTAATGATGTCCGTCGCAGTCGAGAATTAGTGATGACAATGACGGTGGCTGTTGACAACTATGATTACAGCCTTAATTGGATCTTTCACCAAGATGGGACTTTGGAAGTCCAAAATGAGTTAACAGGTATCGTACTGGCGCAGGGAACGGCTGTCCAACAGCAATCTGATGATGATTCCTATGGTCGGTTAATTGCTCAAAATATCTTCGGAGTAAATCATCAGCACTTTTTCAACTATCGCCTAGATTTCGATGTCGATGGTCAGGCGAATTCTGTGATGGAAATGAATGTGAAAGCTTTACCGATGGATGAGAAAAATCCTTTAGGAAATGCGATCGCACTTTCAGAAACCTCACTAGCCAAAGAAACGGCGGCTGTGCGCGATTTGGATCTGAAAAGCAGTCGAGAATGGATGATTGTTAGTGCAGACAAGAAAAATACGCTAGGGGCTGCACCAGGATATATGCTGATGCCTGGTGGAAACTCGATATTTTTCCCTGTGGAAGGTTCAAAAATTCGGGAACGGGCAAAATTTGCGACTCATCACCTCTGGGTAACAAAATATAAACCGACAGAACTCTATGCTGGCGGTGATTATCCGAACCAAAGTCAACCTGGACAGGGTTTACCAAAATATATCTCAGACGATGAAGCCTTGATGGGTGAAGATATCGTACTATGGTACACAATGGGCGTAACTCATATTCCGCGATCGGAAGATTGGCCTGTGATGCCTGTTCACCGAGTTGGCTTTAAGCTAGTCCCTAGAGGATTCTTTAGCCGGAATCCAGCGATAAATTTGCCAGAGTAAAATATTCGTTTTCTAAAGTTTACTTCGTTCAGTTTTTTCGCAATCTGTAAACCTTATGACTTACGCAGAAGAGATCCCCCAACTCCCTTAAAAAGGGGGCTTTTAAGATTCCCCCCTTTTTAAGGGGGGTTAGGGGGGATCGAGGTTTCAGGTTTTCAATGCGTAAGTCCTGAACCTGTAACTTGAATGCTGATAAACTTATATAGTTCAAACACTGGCACTTGTTAAAAGTAGGATATCTAATGAACTTTCCAGAAATTAATATTCCCGGTAATGGCAAGCTGCACGCTCGTTTAATTACTTCCTTGGGTGAAATTGTAGTTCGTTTGGAAGAAGATCGAACCCCCAACACCGTCAAAAATTTTGTCGGTCTAGCAACCGGAACAATCGACTGGAAAGACCCTAAAACTGGTGAATCTGGCAAAGGAGCTCCAGCTTACGATGGGGTTCGCTTTCACCGAGTCATCCCTGATTTTATGATTCAGTGTGGCGATCCTCTGAGTCGTTATCTAGATACAGCCAGCCGATGGGGTACTGGTGGACCAGGATATCAATTTGAGGATGAGTTTCATCCTGAATTGAGACACACTGGTGCAGGTATCCTGTCAATGGCTAATGCCGGACGCGGTACTAATGGTTCGCAATGGTTCATTACAGAAGCACCAACGCCTCACCTTGACAACAAACACAGTGTTTTTGGTGAAGTTGTCCAAGGTCTAGATATAGTCAACAAGATCGCTAATGTGCCTACAACTAGAGATCGTCCGAATCAAGAAGTAGTGTTACAAAAAGTAGAAATTTTTCGACAATAATTAACACCTCGGTTTGTAGTAAGTACTTTAGTGCTTAGAAAATAAGGACTAAAGTCCTTACTACAAACTTGTTTACCCATCAAGATTTTGCAGCCCCATCGCAATCTTACTGTGTTTTTCAATTTGCCCCATAACTTGTTTAGCGCGTTGAATAACTACGGCTGGTAAACCCGCCAATCTTCCCGCTTCAATTCCATAAGACTTATCAGCACCTCCTGGTTGAACTTGGTGCAAAAAGATAATTTGGTCGGGTAATTCTTTCACTGTCACTTGATAATTAGCCACATTTGGAATAATGCTAGCCAGTTCATTTAACTCGTGATAATGGGTGGCAAAAATGGTGCGTGACCGAATATCCACTGCGATATATTCTGCCACCGCCCAAGCTATAGAAAGACCATCAAATGTGGCTGTTCCGCGACCAATTTCATCTAATAATACCAGCGACCTAGATGTGGCATGATTGAGAATATTTGCGGTTTCATTCATTTCCACCATGAAAGTAGATTGACCAGTTGCTAAATCATCTACAGCACCAACACGGGTGAAAATGCGATCGCATATTCCCAATCTAGCAAACTTAGCTGGTACAAAACTACCAATTTGTGCCATTAACTGAATCAATCCCACCTGACGCAAATAACAACTTTTGCCACTGGCATTTGGCCCAGTGAGGATAATTAAGTCAGGACTGTCATTTGTCATTTGTCCTTGGTCATTTGTCATTTGTCCTTGGTCATCTGCTAATGACACATGACTAATGACTAATGACTCTCTTCCCAATTGCGTCGAATTCGGCACAAAGAACCCCGCAGGTAAAGACTGTTCCACCACCGGATGACGACCATCAACAATGTTAATCTCCCTTCCTGGCAACATTTCGGGACGACAGTAACCTTGATGCACCGCCAACTCAGCCAAACCACACAACACATCCGCCGCCGCCACTGCCCGAGACAAATTGCGAATTACTTCCGCTTCTTGCGCTACCTCTTCTCGCAACGCCGTAAAAATCTCATATTCCAACTGATTTAAATCATCCCGCGCCGTCAAAATCCGGGCTTCTCGTTCCTTCAAATCTGGGGTGATGTAACGTTCCTCATTCGTCAGGGTTTGCTTGCGGATATAATTAGCGGGTACTTGGTCAGCTTTGCTGCGGGAAATACTGATATAATAACCAAAAGTTTTGTTAAATCCTACCTTCAGTGTCGAAATTCCTGTCTTAGCCCTCTCATCAACTTCCAAGTTGGCAATCCATTGTTGGTCTGCTTCTACAGTCGCCTTTCTCTCATCCAACAAGGCATTGACACTAGGGCGAATCAATCCGCCTTCCTTGATTAGTATAGGTGGTGACTCGACAAGATGTACGTGTAACTTCTGTGCCAATTCTTCCAACACACTTGGGACTTTCTGCAAAGCTTTCAGGAATGGAGAATGCGTCTCAACTACTAAGTTGGATAATTCCGGTAAGCGTGAAAGAGAATCTGCCAAAGCGACTAAATCTCTAGCGTTCGCTGTACCAGAACCCGCCCTTCCGGTGAGGCGTTCTAAATCATAAATTTGCCTTAACAACTGCCGCAAATCTTGACGCAAGGGCGTATTTTCCATCAATTCTTGGATGGTATCAAGACGGGCCCGAATGCCTTTAATATCGAGTAATGGTTGCAACAACCACCGCCGCAAAGCCCGCCCACCCATTGATGTACTAGTTTTATCTAACGCCCAAAGTAGGGAACCGTGAAAAGTTCCATCCCGGACGGTTTGAGTAATTTCTAGGTTACGGCGGGTTTGATTGTCAACAATTAGATAGTCGGTGACAGTGTAGCTGCGGAGTCTTTGGAGAGTAACTGGGTTTTCTTTTTGAGTATCTTCCAAGTATTCCAGAAGACCACCGGCTGCACGGACAGCCAGGGGAAGATGATCGCAACCGAGTCCTTCGAGCGATCGCACCTTAAATTTCTGCAATAATCTAGGTCTGGCTTCTCCTTGAGAAAATGGTACTTGCGATCGCAAACTATAGCAAAATGATGGTGGTAAACACTCCGGTAGATGTGGCGAAGTTTCTCCCGGACGTAGTAAACTACCCAAGTCAGGCGCATTTGTCGGAAATAACACCTCTGAAGGCTGCAAGCGCATTAATTCTTGTGTCAAATGTTCTAGTTCGCTACCTTGAGTGGTAAGAAATTCACCTGTGGAGATGTCTGCATAAGCTAAACCCCAATGATTTGCGGCAATTACTACTGCTGCTAAGTAATTATTGCGACTGGATTTTAGCATTCCTTCTTCTAGCAAAGTACCGGGGGTAAGAATGCGCGTTACCTCCCGTCGCACTAATCTCCCAGCCGCTTCCGAAGCATCTTCCACTTGGTCGCAAATTACCACTGCGTAGCCTTTTTCTACCAGCATCGTCGCGTAGCGTTCCCAAGCGTGATGGGGTACACCAGACATCGCCACTCGTCCCTGTTCCCCAGCTTGCTTACTAGTAAGGACTAATTCTAATTCTTGTGCTAGTTTGACAGCATCTTGAAAATAGCATTCAAAGAAATCTCCTACCCGATACAGCAATATGGCGTGAGGATATTTATCCTTCGTCTCGACATAGTGCAGGTACATTTGACTTAGCTTACTGCGGTCAACCTGTCGATGGTCAGAAATAAAAGTACTCGCGTCGGGTTTAGATGGAGTTTCAGAGTGAGAAGCGGTCATAGATGCTACTGAGTTACGCACGGAAATTTCACAATATCCGATGATAGCTTGATGTTAGAGATCAATGGCGATGCCTGGGGGCGTACTACGCCTATGCTCAAGGATATTTTACCTTTATCTGAACAATAGTGCTGAGGTATTTGCTTAACATTGCTAGGACTAAGATTTATACACACTCTACGAATTAATAAATTAAGCTTTTTTGCAATTCAATTTTTGCCTAATTTTGAATTGGTATCACTTGTTCAGTTTAGAAAAGCATTGGATGCTCTAACACCATGACTTTTATAGCAGAACTGTGATTTTAAGCAGTAATTAGGGAAATATAAGTTTGATTAACTTTGTAATTATCGCAATACTTGTTCGGGGTGTTACTAGAAATGTTACTTCAAGGTTGAGGTTGAAAGTATGTTGGCTATACATAGCATGATAAATGCTAATAATCTGAACTTGCGATTAGAATCTACTTTGCAAGAATTACCACTTTGGTCTGTTTACGTAGAAGCAGATAGTCCAGTAAATGATTTGAATACACTCTTTAAGCAAGAGCCTTTACTACCAGGAATTATCCTAGTGAAGAATCATGACTATCTGGGGATGATTTCTCGACAAAGATTTTTTGAACACATGAGCCGTCCCTATAGTTTCCCACTATTTTCTAAACGGCCTGCGATAAATCTGATTAACTTTCTTCAACCAGAGGTACGTGTAATTTCTGAGGATACGCTGATTGTAGAAGCAAATAAGCTAGCTTTGGAGCGAGAACCTAAATTTGTTTACGAGCCGATTTTAATAGAAACTCAGTTAGGTAACTATAAGCTACTCGATTTCCATCATTTACTTTTAGCTTATTCGCAAATTCATATTTTAACATTAGCTCAATTAGAGCAAGTTGAAGAACAATCTAGAATCACTAAAGTAGGTTTTCGTACCCTTAAGAATAACTATACTCGATTAATTCAGAATGAAAAAATGGCAGCTTTAGGACAACTAGTTGCTGGTATTGCACACGAAATCAATAACCCTGTAAACTTTATTGCTGGCAACCTTGTTTATGCGCTTAACTACACTCAAGATTTATTAAAATTAGTTAATCTATATCAGCACCATTATCCCGCACCAGTGGCAGAAATTCAAACTGCGATCGCTGATATTGAACTAGAATTTTTAACTAGTGATTTCCTCGACCTTCTTAATTCTATGAAATTTGGTACTGAGCGTATCCAAGAGATAGTTCTTTCTTTGCGCAATTTCTCTCGTCTTGATGAATCTGATAAAAAAATAGTTGATATTCATGAAGGTATTGATAGCACTCTAACAATATTACAAAGCCGTCTGATAAATCACCAAACAGGTGAAACAATTACTATTCATAAAGAATATGGAAATTTACCACAAGTAGAATGCTACGCTGGGTTAATAAATCAAGTATTTATGAATATTATCACAAATGCAATTGATGCTATCTTCGAGAGATTTGAATCAGCTGATTCAAATCTAAAATCACCTTTAATTACTATTCGTACTGAAGTCACCGATAATCAGCAAGTAGTTATTCGTATTGCCGATAATGGTATAGGAATTCCCAAGGATATACAAAAGCGATTATTTGACCCCTTCTTCACCACTAAACCAGTTGGTAAAGGCACTGGATTAGGGCTATCTATTAGCTATCAAATTGTTGTGGAAAAACATTGTGGTCAACTGCAATGTATATCTACCGAAAAAGAAGGAACCGAGTTTATTATTACAATTCCTGTCCAACTTAATTCATGAAAAGTTAGTTAAAAAATCTCTATTTTGGGTAAATAGTAATCGCTCTAGGCTTTTTTGCGATCGCTACGACGTGTAGGTGCTGGTTTAGCTGGCTCATAAGCCTTTAATCCCCCATCACCGGTAAAAATTTCTACTTGAAAGGTGCTACTGGTTTTGGCGTAATATTCAGCCACAGTCTTAATTGTCGCATCTCCGATAGAAATCTTTCTAGATGCTAGAGTAGGCCATTCAGTAGCCAGTTGTTTCAATTGCTCTGAGTTCCAAAGTTCACCTACTTGAGTTTCAAAAACTCCCCAAGGTATAACTCCATCTGCTACTTTCACTAAAATATTACCGAAAGCTTGAGCAATTTCATATCGCTTAGAGTTAGCTTGTGCAATGTGATTACCAGTTTCTATAATTGTTGCTATTGGTAGTATAAACTTCGCACCTTGTTTTTCTTCTTCCTGAAAACGGGCTTCAACTCTTTTTTTATTCCATTTATCATTATCAGAACCACAAGTCTCTTTACCAGGTACACCTAAGTAAACGCAAAGTATGGATGTGTCAATAATCAAAACCTTTCTCATATTTAACTTTACTTATTATCAGAAAGGCTCTTTTCAATTGCGCCTTTTGTTGCTAGTTTACCTAAAGTACCCGATGCTAACAAAAGAGGAAGATTTTCAATATCTTCTAAAAGTGTAAGTTTGCTTTCTCCAGTTTCTTTATCGCGGTGTGCGACAACCACAAAAGGAACTATCTCTGGGCCTAAAGCATCCAGTAAAGCTGGGTTATGGGTAGTTAGTAAAATATCAATTTTTCTTTTACTGCCAATTTCTCGCAATATTTTTACAAGTAATTCTGCACGCGAGGGATGAAGCCCATTATCTATTTCTTCAATTACTAGTTGACTTCCTTCTGGTCGGGTAAGTAATGCTGTAATAATTGCTATAAAGCGTAAAGTTCCATCAGACATAGTTTTAGCATTTATTATTGTCGTCTCTCCAGGTTTCCACTCTTCTTCACAATAAAGCATCGCATCAGTTTTAAGGGGAGCAACTGCTTCTGCAAATACTTTTTTGATATCGCCTTCTGGTAAATTCTTGACATAGGCAGATAGCGTTGCTTCTACTTCTACTTTACGCTCATCAGGTAATGCAGTGAGTACACCAGCTATATTTGATGCGTCACTTTCCAAGACATCAGAGATTGATGAATAATCCCGCATTTTAGAAGGAATTGGATTTATAACAAAAATATTTTCAAGACTATCAACAACCAAGTCATATTCTTTCAGTAATGGATGAACCAATGAGTCAATTTGTTTATCTCTATTATTAAAATGCTCTATAAGTTTTGATTTTACATCTTCTAGTAGTTGAATGTTTTCGTTTACAGATGCAATTAATGATTCTCCATTAGTAAGTTTTTTTAAATTTTCTATGTCACTATCATTTAATTTTTTTAATAACGAGGAACTATCAATAATTTTTGTAAATTCTGAATTAATATAACTTTGTGTCTGATTAATTTTATCTTTTACTTCATAGTAAGGAATTAATTGTTTTTTAATATTTGGTAGTAAAGATTTATTGGAAATATATTTTTTATCAAAATCCTCTTTATTGTTATTTTCATTAATTTCATTTTGAGGCTCTATTATATCTTCCATCAAAATATGAGTGATAGGTTTGGTTTGTACTGTAATGCTATAAAGGTAATCAATATTTTCATTTTTTCCCTGGATTAAGGCTTTTAATGTAAACTGAGTTTCAGGTTTGAGTGCAGCCCACTCTATACCACCGCGAAGAGATGGAAGTGTTTTATCTCCTGCTAAAGCTGCTTCAATATTCTCGCCTATAGCAATTCTTTGTAAAAATTCTAAAGCTTCAACAACATTAGACTTACCACTTGCATTTGTTCCAATAAGAACAGTCAACGGGTCAAGTGGAAGCTCCGCATAACGAAAACTTTTCCAGTTTTCTAAAATGAGTTGCTTAAGCATGATCAACTCCAAAACTCTATTTACTTAAATTTAGCTCCTATCAGTAGCGTTGGTAAAGCTCGCCACAGGCATCGCACAATTTTTTTATCCTTCAACATCCCACCCAAAAAACAGCAAAGCCAGCAGACAAAGTAAAAAATTGCGTAATTACTCTATCTAACTGGCTACATCTCACTGTGATTTTCACGATTTATTTTTCTGGCGGTAAATCTACACTGTAAACAGTCTTCCCAGCCAAGTTACGCAATGTTACCGTCATCACCTTTGTATTTCCATCAATTTTCACTCCTCCAAAGAATTGCAAACCTTCACTTGGCGGTCGATTTGCTTTTGTACCTGGAGGAAGGCTTTGAAATATCAATTGTGGTCCAAAAGTATTTTCCAATTGGTTTGGCCCAAATGTGCCAGAGTTAAGGGGACCTGCGACGAACTCCCAAAAAGGCTTAAAGTCGGTAAACTGCGCTTTTGCGGGGTCGTAATAATGGGCTGCTGCATAATGTACATCAGCAGTTAACCAAACAACATTCTGAATATTTTTGTTTTTGATAAATCGTAATAAATCGGCAAGTTCTAGTTCTCTTCCTAAAGCTGGGCTATCTCCATTTGCCCAAGCTTCAAAATCTGTGCTACCGTCTTTAACTATTAACCCCAAAGGCATATCACTAGCAATTACTTTCCAGGTTGCTTTTGATGACAACAATTGCTTTTTCAACCATTGCACTTGTCTTCTGCTCAAAAAATCTGTTTCTTTACTTGGTACTGGCTGATTATTGGGAGAATTTGGCCCCCGATAGGTGCGCTCATCCAGCATGAAAATGTCTAATAATGGGCCATAGTTAAAAGAGCGATAAATTTTCGCTTTATCTGGATTATTGTTTGCACATCCAATAGGCAGATATTCTAAAAACGCTTGTCTTGCTCTTTGGGCTAGCAAGTTAACATCCTTAACTGTATAACGGTCATCGTTGAGAATAATTTGTCCAGGATACCAATTGTTTCTTGTTTCGTGGTCATCCCACTGTGCCAATATGGGAACTTCAGCATTGAAACGCTTGATATTTTTATCTAGCAAATTATATATATAGTTGCCACGAAATTCTGTGATAGTTTCTGCTACTTTGGATTTTTCTGGTGTGGTGATGTTTTTCCAGATTGTGCCGTCGTCTAAAGTCACTTCTGATTGAATCGGGCCATCAGCATAAATATTATCGCCAGAATGAATGAAAAAGTCAGGATGAAGTTGGCGCATAGTTTCGTAAATTTTCATCCCGCCAAAATCAGGATTAATCCCCCATCCTTGACCGGCGGTGTCGCCACCCCAAACAAAGAATACATCTCGTCCAGACTTGGGGGGAGTTCGGAAACTGCCATAAAAAGGAGCGCTGTAAGTACCTTGATAATCTAAATCTTGGAAAATCACCCGATAAAATAATTTTTGGTCTGGTGGTAGATTCTTTAGATAAAGTCGTGCTGTAAAGTCGCTATTCTTTAAAGCATTGGGACCCACAACTCGCTGTAGATTGCGGAAAGATTCAGTGTGAGAATATTCTACGATCATTTTTGCGGGGCGATCGCTCCGACTCCAAATCACGATGCCATCGTTAGATATATCTCCGCTAGCTACACCATAAGGTATGCCAGGACGCATTTTATCAGAAGTGATAATTGCAGGTGCTTCGCCAAAAACTGCTGATTTGCCGACAAAATTGGTGGAAATAACTCCACCAGCCGTGATAGCTGAACGTAGCAAAAATTCTCGTCGATTTAGCTTCAATTGGTAATCAGATTCCATATTAAATAATAGCAACCTTAAACTAAAGGATTACAGGATAAGTGTTTACCACACGTTGTTATCTCAACAAGTAAAGATTAAGTTATCTCATGGTTAATAAAATATATTTAGTTTGATGTAATCAGAATGGTAGTGTTGATTATGAACTGGTGTGAGCAAATTTATCCATGACCAAAATTTATTAGTTTGTTAATTTTGAATTTTGAATTTTGAATTTTGAATTCGGAGCGAAGCGACGTGACTGCTGCTGTCTTTCTAGAAAATGTCTACAAGTTTTACAACAATGTACCTGTAGTCAATGACCTGTCATTCCAAATTGAAGCGGGGGAGATGTTTGCTCTACTTGGCCCGAACGGTGCGGGTAAATCAACCACAATTCGGATGCTTACTACCCTCACGAAACCATCTCAAGGACGGATAGAAGTAGGTGGATATGATGTGATGAGCCAAGCAACGTTGGCAAAACGGAGTATTGGTGTAGTCTTGCAACAAGTCAGTGTGGATAATGATTTAACCGTCTGGGAAAATATGGAACTGCACGGGAGGCTACATCACATTAGCAACCCGCAGCGACAAAAACTGATTAATCAATGGCTAGAGTATGTTGAGCTAGCAGAAAAACGTGATGATTTGGTAAAAACCCTGTCTGGGGGTATGAAACGACGGTTGCAAATTGCGAGAGCTTTATTACATCAACCGCAAATTTTGTTTTTAGATGAGCCAACTGTAGGACTAGACCCCCAAACTAGGCGACGCATCTGGGAAATTATTCGGGATTTGAATAAACAAGGGATGACGATGCTACTAACGACCCATTATATGGATGAGGTCGAATTTTTGTGCGATGCCTTTGGTTCTAGCAAGCCAGGACGCATCGGTATTATGGATGGCGGTAAGCTAATTTCTTTGGGAACTTTACAACAGCTGCGTTCTGCTCACGGTGAAGGTTTGGTGATGAAACAATTAGGTGTGTCTAATGTGGGAAGTGATGGCGCTCGTAGTTGGGAATATCTGTTTTTCCCATCTTTGTCAGCAGCAAATATCTACTTGAATGAACAGCCTGATAAAACTGGAATGATGGTGCGTCCCTCTAATCTGGAAGATATTTTTGTGGAATTAACGGGACGCAAGTTAGATTAACCTCATCCTCCTAACTGCCGCAGCATGGCTTCTACCCTTTCTACGCCATCTGAGTCATTGCGTCGTTTGTACAAGTCACGGGCTTTCTGAAGCAAGCTGTTTGCTTGTTTGGCTTGTCGTCGCTGTTTATACATCGAACCCATCAACTCATAAGTTTGGGCGTTGTTTTTATCCAAGTCGATGGCTTGTTGGTATGCCCAGGTAGCAGCATTGTAGTCTCCCATACGCGATTGCGTCACAGCCAATCCTAAATAGGCGTTGACATTGTTACGGTTTAGCTGTATGGCACGACGATAACCTTCCTTTGCTCCACGTGTGTCGCCCAAATTGGCTTTGATGTAACCCACAGCGTAGTAAAAATCACTATTGTTAGGGCTAATAGCGATCGCTCGACGATAAGATGTTAATGCTGCTTGGTAATTTCCCTGTTGAGCGTATAAATACCCAATACCTGAATGGATTTTAGCATTCTTCGGATCTATACTAGCTGCTTGCTGATAAACTGCGATCGCACCACCATAATCGCCAGCATTCACTAATCTCCGTCCTTCCTCCAGTAATTGCTTTAACTCTGGGTTTTTGGCTTGCGCCACTAATACCTGAGCCTGAGCTACTGAAGGTATGGTGAAAGTAAAACATCCTAGTAACACCACACTAAACACGAATGATGTTGGCTTGTACACAGTAAATTTCCTGAAATTTTAGAGGACTTTTTTCTTGTACATTAAAACAAAAATATGGACTTTTGAAAACTGTATTTCTTCGTATTAATTAAGATGTTAATAGTTCATTCTCATTTCCTTTACATTTAGCACTGCATAACAGAGTTTTTACTGAAGCATGAAGTGTAAGCGATCGATGAGTAAGTGAAGTTTCTTACATATAAACCACTACATAGCAAAATCACACCTTTTTTTAATCAGTAGTTATACGTGTTACCCAGAAGAACCTAACAGGTATCTTACTTGATTCTAGATGCTGATGCGCCAAGCTTACAGGCTTTGGCATTTATTCCTGTTTTTATTTCATTTAATAATCAAACAGAATTCAGGAGTCAGAATTCAGAATTCAGAATGAATTTTGACCGAAAAAGCGGATGAATAATCGGCGTTTTTG
>NZ_JABXKI010000144.1 GCF_017115095.1 Nostoc sp. NMS4
ATGGAGCGCCTAACTCATGACTGGAAGTCACGAGTGTGCGGCTTGCAGAAATCAAAATTGAATATCTGCGGCTGAAAGTAGGTTCGCTCTGGGATGTCTAGTTTTTATACGTAGAGATATAGCAAATTGCTGAGTAAAAACCCTGTTGCTTCAAAGGCTATAACCCTAACAATCATGTAGATTGTTAGAAGTATACAAAAAGCGTAGTTTACCGCCGTAGGCATCGCACAAATCTTCTATGTGTTTTTATATTGCATACCAAGTCTTTGCTTGAGTTACTGGCTTAAACCCTTCTAGAATAAAAACTATATGTAGGGAAATTGTATTAATAAACTTACTTTTATTCTGGGAGGTATGATGAGCCGTCCAATAATTCTTGGTATTGTCGGCGACAGCGCTGCTGGTAAAACAACACTAACGCGAGGAATTGCTCAGGCACTCGGCCCAGAAAATGTCACAATCATCTGTACAGATGATTATCACCGTTACGATCGCCAACAACGTGCAGAAATCGGTATCACTGCCCTCCACCCCGACTGCAACCACTTGGATATTATGCAGCAACATTTGTCGCTGTTACGCACAGGACAGCCTATTCTCAAGCCAGTTTATAGTCATAAAACCGGCACATTCGAGCCACCGCAGTATATCAAGCCCAGTAAATTCGTGATTATTGAAGGATTACTCGGTTATTCTACTCGTGCTGCCCGTGATTCTTATGATGTAAAAGTTTACCTTGCACCCCCGGAAACTGTACGCGCTAAATGGAAAGTCAAGCGAGATACGCAAAAGCGTGGCTACACTCCTGAACAGGTGCTAGCAGAACTAGAAAAGCGCGAACCAGACTCAGCAGAGTTTATCCGTCCGCAACGGCAATGGTCTGATATAGTTATTAGTTTCTATCCACCCACTGATGAAGATGATGAAACCAATGGACACCTTAACGTCCGATTGGTACTGCGTCCGACAATTCCGCATCCAGATTTCACTGCAATTACCAACTCTGGCTATGGTAATTCTGACTCAGCCATCCGCCTGGGGCTAGACAGGGATATGAATAAGCCGGTGGATGTCTTAGAAGTTGATGGCCATGCTACCTTAGAACAGGTGAATAAGCTAGAGCATATTATTTGTTCTGATATGCCCCATTTACGAAATATTTGCGATCGCGAAAGTAATCCAGAACTAGGTAAAATTGCTGGTACAACTGGAGAAACATTGCAAAGTTATCCTCTGGCTCTGACTCAGTTAATTATTACCTACCACATGCTGAAAGCAACGCAAATTTATCAGTGAGTGAAAGAAGAAAATTATGGCTCTTCAGTACTTGGTATGCTAAATCTATGTTATAAAAAGCTCGAAACCCTTGCTAGACAACATAAACATCAGTTTTTAACTTAAATTTAAGAGCTTTTATGAGGTTTAGAGGCTTTAACCCTAATTTGTTAGTGGATTTTGAGTTTTAATTAATAGTTTGGCATAACACATACTGAAGAACCAAAATTATTTATCTATTGTTCCCAGATTATATCTGGAAATCCTTCATAAATAACTTGATTTAAACCTTTTTGGGGTCAAGAATACGCATAAAGTTTATAAACAAGCGAAGCATTTGAATATCTTCCTCGGCAAAGGGATCTGGATCAAAGTGCATTACATCATTTCGCAATTCGCGTATAATATCTAAATGCTTAATAAAAGTTGCCCGATCAATTGATATGTTGAGGTTATTCCAATGTTCGGGCTTTTCAAGCAATCGTAAGTATTCCCCAAAATTCAGATCAGCTACAGAATTTATTACGCGCTCATCTTTCGGATCTCGAACTGAAGCAAGCTGTTCGGGAGTGAACTTACAGTCAATTAAACGTCGAACATAGTTCTCAATTTCACCAACTAACAGAAAAGGTTCAGTAAGTTGACGAAACTGCAAACTCAAATCACTTGTTGTTACTATCCCTGAAATCTTCTGATCCTGCTGACGAACAAGCACGTATCCATGTTTAACGATCAAATCAATGGCGGAAAACAATGAGGAGTCTGCTCTAAGTTCAGGCACTGTTGTTTCCATACAATCACGAACCTTTTCGCAAGGACGCTTAAGAGATATTCTTCTACCAATGGATTCCCAACTGATTACCCCTTTTACTTCGCGCTCTGATTGTATAACTGGAAGTTGTGAGAAGTCATGCATCATCATTAATGTTGTTGCTTCTAACAGTGTTGAGTTCGGATTAACTACTATAGGGGTACTGTTTGCTGATGCCAGTTGCCCAATACGAAAAGTTGGATCTTCAATGGCTCCAGAAACAAACTCTGCTGTAATAACCTCCACAGTTGCATCTGGTAGATCAGTTGCTGAAATAGTATCTTCAGTTATAGCTTTTGATTCTACTTCATTAAGCTTCTGGGCAGGAACAAAACGCACTTCAGCATCAATGTATACGTTAGTGAAGTCTGGCTCAGTTGCCAAATCTACCTCGGTAAGAGCTTTGCGGATTGTATCTACAACAAATCTACGTCGCTTGGCACCGAACCATGTGAGAAGAGTTCTGACAGTTTCCTGAGCTAAGCTTTTATCTTCATGTACCTGCCTAGCGATTTCTCGGAGCTTTTCTGGAACCATTGGATACGTAGTTTACCTCTGAGAATTTGTAATAATTTTAACTTAGATATTAACTGGATGCAGAAAGCCGACAGAAAAACTCGAAGTCCAGTCTTACACATAACCTCATGTAGGCTGACTATAAGCTAATAAGCATTAAATTTGCATAGAATCATGGCTTCAGCCCTTATTAAAAGCGAATAATTCTGGAAAAATGAATGAGGATCAGATTAGTAATATGTGCTGTAAAGTCTGTGTTTACTGAGACTGCACCAAGCTCATTTATTAGCATAGATCGCCGCCTCTATTTTAATACAACACCTTACGAATGATGACTGTAATTTCCCTTAGAGCAAGATGGGGAAAAATAGAAAAAACTTATCAAGGTTAAAGATTTTCTCAAATAAAGATGATTTTGAGAGCAAACGAGGGATAACTAAGGATAGTTCTATGTGTGGTGCTATTTTCTTAGTTTAATATGACCTATTGCCTCAGAATTGCCGACCTACCTACAAATGAGCGTCCGCGTGAGCGATTAATGACGCATGGTGCAAAAATTTTAGCCACAGCAGAGTTAATCGCAATTCTTTTAGGCACCGGTCAAGGGCCAGGAAAACTATCTGCTGTGGGTTTGGGACAATATATCTTGAGCGAATTAGGCAAACATCAACGCGATCCTTTGGTAGTTCTGCGAGAAGTTAGCCCTGCTGAGTTAATGCAAATTTCTGGTGTTGGCCCAGCGAAGGCGACAAGTATCTTAGCCGCAATTGAATTGGGTAAACGCGCTTTTCAATCTCGTCCCAATGATGGCACATTAATTGATAGCCCACTTGCTGCTGCTGCTACCCTTAGTCAAGATTTGATGTGGCAGGTACAAGAACGTTTTGCAGTGGTGCTATTAGATGTCAAGAATCGTTTGCTGGGTACGCAAGTAATTACTATTGGCACTGCAACGGAAACCTTAGCCTCTCCCCGTGATATTTTTCGAGAAGTTATTCGTCAAGGTGCAACGCGGGTAATAGTTGCCCACAACCATCCTTCTGGAAACCTTGAACCCAGCCAGGAAGATATAGAATTGACACGTCAGTTATTAGCAGGGGCGCAGCTTTTGGGTATTCCGGTACTAGATCATCTGATTTTGGGCAATGGCAATCATCAGAGTTTACGGGAACTGACAACCTTATGGGATGAGCATCCACAGGGAGATTAAAATAATTCGTAATTCGTAATTCGTAATTAAAGACCAAAACACTTGTAGAGACGGCGATTTATCGCGTCTTGTAGAGACGTAAGAAACAAGATCCCCGACTTTTTTAAGAAGTCAGGGATCTTGTTTCTTACAAATGATTTAGGATTAGTATGTTACAACTTATTTGCTTTCCTGCATATTTCTGACTAGTTTTGTTACTAGCTTTCTGGGAGTAAATCTGACAGATTCAGCGAGTAGCTTATTTTTAATTCCAGGAACGACAACAGTTTTGTTTTCAAATAGACCACGATAGCCGATTTGAGCTACTGTTTCCGCAGTCATAATTTTTTGACCGCTTACCAACTTTGAATCTTCCATTGCGGCTCTTTGTTGAAAACCAGATTCTGTAGGGCCTGGACAAAGTGCTGTTACAGAAACGCCTGTGCCTTCTAATTCATTAGCGATCGCTTCTGAAAACGATAACACGTATGCTTTACTCGCGTAGTATACTGCCATCAGCGGCCCTGGTTGAAAAGCAGCTGTGGAGGCCAGGTTTAATATTTTTCCAGACCCCCGTTTAACCATACCTTTGAGAAATAACTTGGTTAAATGTGTCAAACATAAAACATTAACCTGTAGCAATTGCATTTCAGCATTCAGGTCAATTTCATGAAATAATCCGTAGGTAGCAAACCCCGCATTGTTCACCAGCACATCAACATTAATCGATGCTTGTTCTAGCTCATTGAAAATTTCTTCTGGGGCTGATGGATGAGATAAATCTTTGGAAATAACTTTGACATCAATGCCAAATTTATTTTTAAATTCATCGGCGATTTTATTCAGCTTTTCTACGCTTCTCGCTACCAACACAAGATTGTAGCCATCCTGAGCAAATAATTTCACGAATTCATAACCGATGCCGCCAGATGCACCAGTAATAAGAGCCGTTTGTTTGCGATTACTCTGCATAATTTTTCCTTTTGTCATTTGTCATTTGTCATTTGTCATTTGTCATTAATTCTGCTCCCTCATCTCCCCCTGCCTCCTTCATTGCCATTGAGAAATTTCCAAGCGAACTGCTGCATTTGTTCCTAAGACTTTTTGCCCACGTTCAGGTAAAGAAACATACGCAACATATACACCTGAACTAGATTCGGAAGTCGGATTTAACTTTGTTAATGGCTCTTTTTCATCAGAGTTCCAACTATATTTAGCCTCATAAGTACTATTTGATTCGGCAACATCAGTAATTAGATAGTCAGACCACAAAGGTACTTGGTCGAGATGACTGTCACGTAACCAATTTGTCTCTTGTTTTGTGAATGAATGTAATGCTAAACGCAGAGCATATCTACATATATTATCATCACTGGCAGAGTTTCTTGGAATTAAGAAAGCTGTAAATAGAGGAACAGGTTTATCTGTTCGGGTTAACTCTTGTGTAATTGGGCAATAATGAGCGATCGCTTGCTCATATATAGGTATAGGAAGACCACGTAAAGCCACTCTAGTTTCCAGTTGATAAAAATTCTTGTCCAGGTCTTTTAACTCCACATTACTAAGAGAAAGTTTCACCTGGATATCACCAAACAAAAATCGTTGCAGGTTTTGATAACCTTCTTCGGAGTTCAATATGCCATAACGTCCACCATGAGACCGATGAACATAAGCACGATGAGATCCTCCGATATAAGCTTTATCAATCTGAACTAGACCATCACTTTTGACCCCAACAAGATTGCGTGAAAGACCAAAAGCTTCTTCATAATCATGTGCATTCGTGCCAATCAAAGAAAAAACGCGGTTTGGTGAAAATGCATTATCTATGCTTTGTAGTTTTTCTAGCTGAAAGTTATCGGGTAACTCAGTCTTGGGCTTGACATTAGGTGTTAAATACTGATACATCCTCTGAGGGCCAAAGTCATCAGAATTGTTCAATTGAAACTTGTCTCTCAGATTTTCAATCAAGCCACTCCCGACCTCAAAATAAATACCGCCATGAGGTGTAGCATAGGTAAAAAATTTGTCAATATTATCGGCAGCTTGCTCGTTTTGTTCTGGATAAATCTTTTGAATCAAACTGCGACAAACAAGGCCGCCCATCGAGTGAGCAACCAGATAAATTTTATCAGCACCCGTCGTTTTCTTAACATTCTGAATCAGTTCTCTTAAACCCTTCGCTATCTCCTCCATCTCTTGTCGGACTACACTTGAGGAGCCAAAACTAGGTGTAGATATATCATAAAATCGATAGATCCAAATAGTTTTATGAAGTTGACCAGATAATCTTTTAATTTGATTGCTCACATTCTGATTGTCAACAATCGGTTGATAACCATGATCGGTCATTAGTCGCAGCAATGGACTCTCGAAAAAAAACTTCTGGGGGTTTTCTTTCTCATCGACTCGAATATGAGTTGAACCACTATTGAATCCATAAAAGGGATCGTTGACTGTTTGCTCAACGTCTTTTTCTGTACCTGCATATCCACGAACGAAGACAATTGGTAAATACTGCATATATATCCTTGCTATTTAATAAATATTTTTCTCGTTCCCAGGTTAAATCTGGGAACGAGTGCAGAATATCCAGACAAGTTGTCTTAGTACAACATTTTATTAATTCGTAGCGAATTCTCTGCGTTTAAAACACTACGATTTTACACAAAGCTGTACTAGTAGTCTGTTTCAAAAGTTTTGAGAGGTTAGTGGTGTTCAGATCCCCGACTTCTTCAAGAAGTCGGGGATCTAGCAGCCCCGCAAAATTAATGGGACAGAGTACTAGAAAGTTTTCACGAACTCAATTAGCGCTTTCTTCTCTTCGTCTGGGAGATTTGAGCCAAAATAATGACCTTCATCTTCCACAAAGTCAGGAGATTTGTTGGCTCTTAAAAGCACACGTGCCAACTTACCCTTAATTCCACCGCCGGGTTTCAAGTCCTGGAAAAGGCTGCTGAGATTGAGAGATGTAATCGCCTCTCTAATATTGATGCTTGCCAGTAAATTTACAGGCGTACCTTTCGGAACAGGAAGTTTAAATCTCGGATTCGGATCTCCTGGGGGAAGCTCTAATTTAGTATCTTGAGATGTCCTGCTGATAATTCCCTCACGCTTTTCCGGCCACAGCAGCTTTTCCATTGCATCCGTATAGGCTTCTACACGTCCTTTCACTGAAGGATCTTCGTTGTAAAGTCCTAGCGTGTTGTTGTGAAGAAGTGGTGCTGTTGCCCAAATACTCACTAGTGAAGGTGTACGGTAATATCCCAAACCGCCGTCAGGTATCTTAAATTCGATGGGTTTTTTCTCATCTAAGGGGTTGTACAGCGTCAAAGTACCCGGTGAAGGCAGTTCTTTGTAAGTCTTAGAGGAGAACTGATCCCAAATATGCCCCTTAGTGGCATTTGTCCCTAGCGATCGCGCCGCATTGGTACCAATTAAGGTAACTGGATAACGCTGATCATCAGACAAGAAGTTGTGGTCTAAAAAATTACTACTGAGTACAGACTCTTCATACCATTTCTGAGCCTGTTCGGGGTCAGCAGCGATCGCAGCCGATGGCTTTTTGCTGGAATGGCAACTAGCGCAAGTGCTAGCAAAAACCAGTTTGCCACGTTTGAGAACTTCTTCATCTTTAGTCAAGAAATCTTTACCATCTGGTGCATCTTTCAGGTGCATCGGCTGGATGGTTTTTAAGAATGCTTCGGCATCAGCCATACGTGTTTCTGTCTGTCTCCAGCCTTCGCACTCCTTCCGCGCCTTTTCGATGTCAAAAGGTTTTTGGGGAGTTCTGCCTAATAAAGGCTCATGGAGACTTGTCCAGTAATCGCCGCACATCCCAATGTTGACGTAGACGCGTAGTGAGGCTTTTGCCACTCCTGTAGAGTCTGCACCATCCTTGAGAATATGGTTGACATCCTGAATTGAACCGTCGTTCATCACCTCTGGATATTTGGGGCGATCGCCTAAATTAAAAATGGCATTGATCGCATTCGGATTGTTAATATGATCGGTGGCAATCCGAGAAGTATCAGAAGTCCCCGGTTTCTGAGAGTTAAGTACTTGCTTAATAAAACTATTGTCTGCAACACTGGTATCAAAGAATTTGTTTTCTTTGATGTACTGATTACCCAATGCTGGTACCAAGTTTTCCCATTTTGGATGTTCCTTGTCTTTGGGTGGATTGAGCGGATCTAATGCTACGTGACAGATAGCACAGGATTGCCCAATCACGTAGGGAGGCTCAACTTGTGAGTTTTTGGCATATTCAACAGGGTTCCATTTTGCCGAGTCAAAGTTGGGGTTGGGGAACTTACGCAACCCAATTACACCAGTTGAAAGCGGATCTTTACATTTATCTAGCAGCAATCCGTATTCATCTGGTGCTGTCGCTTTTTCACATCCAGGATCGTTAATTGCGCCATAGAGTTTGAATCGCTCGTCATGCTTATCTGAGTTAATCAGCTTTAACAGATCGGCACCGCCATGTGTTCGCTTCGCTAAATCACGATAGTACTTAGCATTACCGCCAGTCCATAAGTACCAAGTGCAACGACCCCGTTTTTCGGCATCTGTCAAATTCTCCTTTGTGTATTCTGGGAGATAACCAATACCCTCACAGTTATCAGGGTATTCAGATACACCCGTATCCGAATACTTGGTACTTATGGATGTAGGTGTTTCACTATACTCATCGGCTAGAGCTGTAGGCGTTCCATAAAAGCCGCAGACTATAAACATAGTCACGAATAGGAGGAGCAGACAGCCCTTAAAAATTAGACTTGTCTTTTTCATAAAACTCTCTGGTTCTAACACCTAAAACTTTTCCACTGACCTCACGTTTACAGAGGTACACTAATCCTTCATCACCAATTTCCCATTTTCCAGATTTAGTCTGGGGATATTTTGATGATTTAGAATGTACCTTACTGAGGTTCCTTATATATGAAGTTACTACACAAATTTGCAAAACGTCATCAATAAACTTTTATACATTTCTAAATCAAAAATTTAAAAAATTGTAAATTTCCTATGGTGTTCAATAACCAATTTGCTATGGTTATATGCGTTACTTACGTACTTGGTAATGTTTGTCACAGATTATTAAGTGCTTCTTTTAAGGTTGCCTTAACCTGATCAGAGAAGAAAAGACGAAAATTTTCGCTTTTTTTAAGAATTGCGCTGTAAATACCATAGCTTTACAAACTGCAAAAGTCTTTATATAACTGTAAAAACCGATAAGGATAAATATCTATGCTGAAACTTGATAGGTAAATTTAAGTAACAAAAGCTTAATACTTAGCCTTGGCATCCGAAAACCTGCACTGTAGATTTGTAGACATAAAAAACTGCCTTCCCAGAGACACTAGAAATAATAGTTCTCTGGCGAGACTGTTAGTAGTACGAAGAATTTTGACCGCCTAATTTTATTGCCGAAACAATACAAAAGACAGGAAACACATGGAAAAGGATATTATCTTTGAGCCATTGAGATTCCGTAATCTCACAGTAAAAAATCGGATATTCCGCTCTAGTATTTCTGGAAGATGGGATAACTATGATGGTTCAGGTACTCAAGCTAGAATCAACTGGGAAGAAAAGTTTGCTCGTGGTGGTGTAGGAGCTATTATTACTTCCTTTGTTCCAGTCGCCATCCGGGGAAGAATTATGCCCAATTACGCCACCATTAACTGTGACGATCGCATTCCTTTTTGGCGAAAAGTAGGAGAAAGAGTCCACGAATATGACTGTAAATTTATTTTACAATTAAGTCATTCGGGGCGACAACAAGATATTGGGGGTGTAGAAAACTTAGGAAAAAAAGCGTTAAGTTCCACTAGCCAAACAGAGCCATTCCACGGCTTTTTGTGTCAGGCGATGACACTAGCAGAAATTAAAGAAACAATCCAATACTTCGCCGATGGTGCTAGACGCGCCCGTGAAGCAGGTTTAGACGGAGTAGAATTGCACAGTGCTAATGGATATCTTTTTAACCAATTTCTCAGTTCTGGAATTAACGACCGTCAAGATGAATATGGTGGTTCATTAGAGAATCGAGCGCGGTTTTTGCTAGATGTAATTAGAGCCATCCGCAAAGAAGTAGGGAACGACTTTCACCTGCAATTTAAAATTAGTGCCGTTGACTATAACAACGCCGTCACCTTTTGGGAAAAACCAGGTAATACCATAGAAGATTCCATTCAAGTTTGTCAATGGGCAGAAGAAGCCGGGGCTGATGCCGTCCATGTGTCAACTGGTAGCTTATTTCCTCACCCACTCAATCCCATTGGTGATTTT
Organism: Nostoc sp. NMS4; assembly: GCF_017115095.1. GTDB lineage: Bacteria > Cyanobacteriota > Cyanobacteriia > Cyanobacteriales > Nostocaceae > Nostoc. The sequence continues at coordinate 10,089 of NZ_JABXKI010000144.1, forward strand.
AATTTTGATGTCATTACTAAAACTTATGATGCTATGTTGTCGAGTGGCGTTGAAACCACACGCAACTACATTTTATTTCGCAAAGCATTTTTGCATCCGCTTTTCAATTTTTTATGGAATCGGGTCAAAAAGCAATTGCCTCCTCAAGCATTTAGTGGTGATGATGTAAAAGACCCCAAAATCAAGCAGCTACTGATAGAAAACCAAGGCAGAAACTTGCTAGATTCCAGAGAAATTAAAAAGCACGTTAATATTCCTGTATTATGTACAGGTGGTTTACAGCAAGCTTCTTATATTCGTCAGGCAATTAATGATAAGTATTGTGATGGCGTTACAATGGCTCGTACCCTAATTGCTAATAATGACCTAGTTAAATCTTTTCAATCAGGTAAAGACCTCGCAGATAAACCCTGTACCTATTGCAATAAATGTCTGCTGAATGTAATTGAAAATCCCTTGGGTTGTTACGAACAGGAACGCTTCAATAGTTATGAAGAGATGATGGAAGAAGTAATGTCAGTCTTTCATGAAACTCAGTTTGCAAATTTATCTAGATAAAAAAGCGATGCGTATCATATCGACAATTTTGCTTACAAATAATCTCGACAACATGGGGAGTGTTTCATGACTGAACAAACAAACCCTACCCTACTCCCAACCTCAATTAAGGGAGTCTTACAGCGAATTTGGGTTGTGATTGTAGGTATTGTAGCAGTAGCAGTATTTTTCCTTTGGCCTGTTTTGTCTAACTCCCCAGTGGATTATGCTGATATTCAAAACCACTTTAAATATGGTTCAATCGGCAGCGAACCGATCAATGGCATCCCTTACTGGGTTTGGAAAGTTTTACCAGAATTATTCCCAGATAAATTACCTGGAAAAGGTTATATTTCTCTGGGATTTATCAAAGAACCTGACAAAGATTTGCCTATAGGTTTTTCACAACGGCGAGTCTTTATCGATCGAGTTGGCTTGAATTGTGCTGTATGTCATACGGGGACACTGCGAAATACCCCTAATAGCGAACATCAAGTCATGACTACAATGCCAGCTAATGTGCTGAATTTGCAGGGATATATCAAATTTTTATCAGCAGTTGGTGTAGATGAGCGCTTTACTGCTAACCGCATGTTGCCAGAAATTGAAAAAATCAGTGGTGGTCTTAATCCCATTGAAAAATTACTTTATCGCTTCATTGCAATTCCCCAAACTAGAGATGCATTAATTAATCAAGCATATCGACTTAAGTTTGTTGAAGAACAGCCAGATTGGGGGCCAGGAAGAGTAGATACTTTTAATCCTTATAAAGCAATTCAATTCCATTTTCCAATGGATAAATTGCGTGAGGATGAACTGATTGGTACTTCTGATTTTCCCTCAGTTTGGAATCAAAAACCCCGCAAAGGGCTAGAGTTGCATTGGGATGGTAATAATAGTTCTGTTGATGAACGTAATAAGAGTGCAGCTTTAGGCACTGGAGTCACACCCACAACAATTGATTTACCTAGAATTCAGAGAGTTGCTGATTGGCTGTGGGAACTACCACCACCAAAATATCCCTACGAAGTCAACGAAACTATAGCAGCGAAAGGAGAACAGCTTTTTCAAAGTAATTGTGCTAGTTGTCACGCTTTTGGTGGTGCATATACAGGCAAAGTTGTCCCAATTCAAGAAATTGGCACAGACCCCCATCGTCTCGACTCATATACTTACGAAACGATGTCTAATCAAAATACTCTGTATACAGGTTATCCGTGGCGCTTTAAAAATTTCCGTAAGACTAATGGCTATGCAAATATGCCTCTTGATGGTGTTTGGTTGCGTGGCCCTTATCTGCACAATGGCTCAGTCCCCACCTTACGAGATTTACTAGAAACACCAGAAAATAGACCTAAAGAATTCTATCGTGGCTACGATGTGATTGATAGAGCAAAAGTTGGTTTTGTATCTGATATCGGTGTAGAAAACGGTAAGCAATACTTTAAGTTCGATACCACAAAAGCTGGAAATAGTAACAGTGGACACTTATATGGTACCGATCTTCCCACAGAAGATAAAGATGCACTAGTTGAGTACATGAAGAAGCTTTAAAAGGAGAAGAAATGAATAATTACGCTAAATGGTTTAGTCGCGTTACTTGGCTTGGCATTATTGTTAATATGCTTTTTGTCATTCCCTCTTGCTTCTTTCCAGAACTAATGCTGACGTTCCTTCAGATGCATATACCAGTGCCAATTATCTGGGTTCGCGCTACGGGAATGCTGTTATTTATTATTAGTGCATTTTATGTTCCTGGGGCACTTGACCCGTACCGATATCAGGCAACCGCCTGGATATCAATATTTCCTTCTAGAGCTTTTGGGTCAACATTTTTTATTTGTGCAGTGTTTTTCTTTGGTCAAGATAAAGGATTTTTATCTATTGCCTTTGTAGACCTGTTTTTTGGATTAGCGGAAGCAATTTTTCTGACCTTAGCAATGCGTAATCAAAACGCTATTGCTGAAACCCCAGTGAAGCAATTCTCCTAATTCTCATGCCTAGCCTAGTGTGAGCATATCGTTTGCACTACAAACAGATTCTTCTGCAAGGAGCAAGAGAGTGCCATGACAATACTCAAAGATAAAATAGGTAGGGTAATCACAAGCATTATTTTAATTGTGATCCTTTTAGCTGGTGTAGTTGGGTATGTGGGATGGTACAACCTTTTTCGAGAGGTTCCCACATATTATGAATCGCCTGAAGAACATTTTAAATATGGTTCTATTGGCACAGAAGAAGCGCAAGGTGTTCCCTATTGGATTTGGCTGGTATTACCACGAATATTCCCTGATAAATTACCAAGGCCAGGTGGTTATACTTCCTTGGGAATCACATGGGAAGAGGGTAAAGAAATGCCAGTTGGGTTTACAAAAAAAACCATTGGCTTCCCTCGTGTCGGTATAACGTGCGCGGTTTGCCATACTGCTACCTATAGAAAAACAGAGAAAGATAAACCCACAATTGTGGCCACCGCTCCTGCTAATAAGTTTGATTCACAAGGCTATTTACGATTTTTGAGTGCAACTGCTGGTGATTCTAGATTTACAGCAGATTATATCCTTGACGAAATCAAATATAATTATCGGCTTTCTTGGTTGGAAAATTTACTTTATCGCTATGTACTAATTCCTCAAACTAAGAAAGCGCTGCTGCAACAAAAAGAAGACTATAGTTGGACAGATTCTCGTCCTAACTGGGGGCCTGGTCGAATTGACCCTTTCAATCCGGTTAAATTCAATACTTTGAAGTTGCCCAAAGATAACACTATCGGTAACTCTGATATGATGCCTCTTTGGAATCAAAAGATGCACAAAGGATTTGCACTCCATTGGGATGGGTTAGAAACCTCACTAACAGAAACTGTTCAAACTGGAGCAATTGGTGATGGTGCTACCAAAAAATCGCTTCCTGTAGCTGATTTACAACGGGTAGAAGATTTTATTCAAGAAGTACCACCTCCCAAATATCCATTTGCTGTTGATGAGCAAGTTGCTGCAAAAGGAAGTCAAATTTTTGCTAATACTTGTGCATCTTGTCATGCTTTTGGTGGGGAAAGAACGGGTACTGTCATCCCTGTAGAAGAAGTGGGAACTGACCGCCATCGTTTAGATATGTGGACGCAAGAAGGAGCAGATACTTACAATCATTTTGGTGATGGCTACCCTTGGGATTTTAAAAATTTACGTAAAACCAATGGGTATGTATCTGTTTATCTAGATGGATTGTGGTTAAGAGCGCCATATTTACATAATGGTTCAGTCCCATCTCTACAAGATTTGTTAGAAAAACCAGAGAATCGTCCTCAAGTTTACTATCGGGGATATGATGTCTACGACCCGAAAAAAGTTGGCTTTATTACTGAGGGAGATGAAGCCAAAGCTATAGGTTTTAAATACGATACGACGGTAACTGCTAATTCAAATCAGGGACATATTTATGGCACTGATTTATCTGATGAGAATAAAAAAGCCTTGATTGAGTATCTGAAAACTCTGTAATGAAATTTGTTGCTAAATCGCATCATGATTTAGCAACTTTCTGACATTGCTCGTTTACTAGCAAACGCTAACAAACCGAATTGGAGCTAATCGTGAAACCATATTTACCCCAAAACGATCCTGATACTAATGTCCGAATCAATTGGCTAGATCAAAATCGAGAAGAGTACAAATTTAATTACAATTATCTGGCTCCTCTACCAGTAATTGATAAAGTTCCTCATAAGGAAATATTCTCGGCGGAATATACTGCTAAACGTTTGGCAAGTATGGCAACTCTTGCGCCGAATATGCTAGCTGCCAAAGCCAGAAACTTTTTAGACCCACTGGATGAATTGGAAGAATATGAAGACCTTTTGTCACTACTACCCAAACCTGATGTTATAAAAAATTACAAAACAGACTCTTGTTTTGCGGAACAAAGACTATCGGGAGCGAACCCATTAGCTATCCGCAGAATTGATGTACTACCTGATAATTTTGCGGTTACAGATTCCCATTTCCAGAAGGTTGCAGGTACAGAATTTACTTTAGAAAAAGCACTCAAGGAAGGCAAACTGTATTTCTTAGATTACCCTTTGTTATCTGATATTAAAGGTGGTGTCTACGATAATGTTAAAAAGTACCTTCCCAAGCCGCAAGCTCTATTTTACTGGCAAAGTAATGATAGTTATAATGGTGGTTCTCTAGTGCCTGTTGCTATCCAGATTAATCATGACTCTGGCGCAAAAAGCGTGATTTATACACCCGATGACACCCATTTAGATTGGTTTTTGGCAAAAATCTGTGTTCAAATTGCTGATGGTAATCATCAAGAATTAGGTAGTCATTTTGCCTATACTCACGCAGTTATGGCTCCGTTTGCAATTGTAACTGCGCGCCAACTAGCAGAAAATCATCCCATCGCCTTACTATTAAAACCCCACTTCCGTTTTATGCTATTTGATAACGATTTGGGGCGCACTCAGTTTTTACAGCCTGGAGGCCCAGTTGATGTGTTTATGGCAGGTTCCTTGGCGGAATCTCTGGGGTTTGTGGCGAAGGTTTATGAAGAATGGAGTGTTGAAAAGTTTACCTTTCCTCGGTTAATCAAAAGTCGTCAAACAGACGATCCAGAAATTTTACCGCACTTTCCTTTCCGCGACGATGGCATATTAATCTGGAATGCCGTTGAAAAGTTTGTTTCTGAATACTTGCAACTCTATTACAAAACCTCACAGGATCTAATTGATGACTATGAGTTGCAAAATTGGGCTAGGGAATTAGTAGCCCAAGATGGTGGTAGAGTCAAGGGAATGCCAGCCAAGATTGATACTCTAGAACAACTGATTGAAATTATTAGTGTGGTAGTATTTACTTGCGCTCCTCTACACTCTGCTTTGAATTTTTCTCAGTATGAATATATGGCTTTTGTACCCAATATGCCCTATGCAGCCTACCACCCAATTCCAGAAACTAAGGGTGTGGATTTGGAAACTATCATGAAGATACTTCCTCCCTTTAAACAAGCTGCCGATCAGGTGATGTGGACTGAGATTTTAACATCGTACCATTATGACAAATTGGGTTTTTATGATGAGGAGTTTGCCGATCCATTGGCGCAGGAAATTGTGGTGCAATTCCAGCAGAATTTGCATGAAATAGAACGGCAAATAGATATTAGAAATCAAACTCGTCCCATACCTTACAACTACTTCAAGCCTTCGCAAATTATTAACAGCATCAATACTTGAACTGGGGACTAGTAGTCCATGTCATTAGTTCTGATGGGTTGGATAAATCTTTAAAAGCTTAACTCTTGCGTCTTCTGTACGAAAACGCCAATTTACACGAACCTGATTTTGATTGCGTAGGCGTAGCCCGCCGTAGGCATCGCGCTCCCAAATCGAGACCTCTGAATCTAAAGTTTCAAGATTCGGAATTCTACGGTTTAAACATTGGCGGACAAGTACAGATAATTCCGATTCTAGACTCACAAGTTGTGTGACTTTACCCATAACTTTGCCGCGACTGGAACCATAACTTTGCCGTCAACAACACTATAACCCTGATTCTTGCGTCAGCTAATTTTGGATGAAATTGACAGTTTGGAACCATAACTTTGCCACTAGTCCAAATTGGAATGATAAGCTTGCCGTGAGTCCAATCAAGCATAGAAAGCAGGAAAGCGCCGGATTTTTTTAGAATGAATGGAACAGAAGCGGTTTATGCTGGTATGGGATAGAAACTTTCGGCCATCCATCTGTTCTGAGTAACTACTGGAGTATTAGAAGATCCTCCTAACCACTGAGAATGGTTATGTTATCTATAGTGCTTTGTCCAGTATTTGTCCTAGCCTTCACGAACTAAAGTCTATTGGGATTCATCCGATTGCTGGAATACCAACCAGAAACAATTTGCTTGAACTCACTGCTCAATCTCGTCTAAAAATTCGGATTTATCATCAACAAATTCCTTTAATTTATCGGGAATATCCAAAGCTTGTAACCATCTAATCACTGGTACACAGAAAAACTCAAGAAGGTTTCTAAAAAATGTATCTAATAATACGGTTTTTTTGACAACAGTCGGTTTTATAGGTATCGCTCTGTGTGCGATCGCAAAACTTTTCGGTCT
>NZ_JABXKI010000435.1 GCF_017115095.1 Nostoc sp. NMS4
GTAAGGGACTCGCGCCAAAATAAAGTACCAGTTGAAAACCCTGAATCCATCATAAAACAGTAAAACCTGATTGCTATATCGGTACATTATTTAATTGCAAGTCCCTAACACCTTTTTGCTACCGTGAAGAGGACTTTTCAAACATCCTCTCAAAGCCTCAACGTTCAAACTTAAAACCTCATCTCCCTCATCCCCCTTACTCCCCACCTTGTACAGACGCGATTAATCGCGTCTCTTCCCACTCCCCACTCAAAAAAATATGCGAATTCCCACCGCCACTTATCGAATTCAGTTTACACCTCAGTTTGGCTTTGACAACGCTAAAGCGATCGCAGGTTATTTAGCAGATTTGGGTATCTCTGATTTATATGCCTCCCCCATTTTCAAAGCCCGATCGGGGAGTACACACGGCTACGATATAGTAGATGCCACTCAATTAAACCCAGAATTGGGAACTAACGAATCCTTTGATGCATTAGTTGCTGAAGTTCAATCCCTTGGTATGGGCTGGTTACAAGATATTGTCCCCAACCACATGGCTTATAGCAGCGAAAACGATTACTTAATGGACGTATTGGAACACGGGCCAGATTCCAGTTATACCGACTACTTCGATCTTTCTTGGAATGCACCCTTTGGCGATCGCCAAGAGCGAATTCTCGCGCCACTACTGGGAGATTTCTATGGTGCTTCCTTAGAAAACGGACACATTCAACTGCAATACGAACAGAATGGTTTAACTGTCAACTATTACAGCTTAAAATTGCCACTCCGCTTAGAATCTTACACAAAATTTATCACCCATAATTTAGGGAAACTCACCCGGACACTCGGACGCAATCACCCGGATTTTATTAAACTTTTGGGGATTCTTTACATTCTCAAAAATGTGCCTTCAGAGGTGGCGGGTAAACAGCGACAAGACCAAATTGCATTTATTAAAGGATTAGTTTGGGAACTTTACACCACAAATGATGCTATCCGCGAGTTTATTGACGAAAATATCCAAACTTTCAACGGAGAACCCGGTAATTCTGAAAGCTTTAACCTCCTAGATGAATTACTCAATGACCAGTTTTACCGTCTCGCTTTCTGGAAAGTTGGCGCAGAGGAAATGAACTACCGCCGTTTCTTTACTGTCAACGAACTGATTTCTGTAAAAGTTGAAGAAGTGCGGGTTTTTAACAATACCCATAGCTTAATTCAAAAGCTGGTTGAAGAAGGCAAATTTACAGGTTTACGCATCGACCATATTGATGGACTGTATAACCCAATCCAGTATCTCGAAAGGCTGCGGGAAAAAATGGGTGATGTTTATATTACCGTTGAGAAGATTTTAGAACTTACCGAAGAATTGCCGGAAAATTGGAAAATTGAAGGGACATCTGGATACGACTTTCTCAACTATGTAAACGGCGTATTTTGTCAAACCGAAAATCAATCGCAGTTCGATAAAATTTACCAGAACTTTATCGGTTCACGAGTAGATTATGCCTCAGTAGTGAGGGATAAAAAACACCTGATCTTAGAAAAGAATTTAGCAGGTGATATTGACAGTTTGGCTTTGTTATTAAAGAATATTTCTAGCAAATATCGCTATGGCAATGATTTCACCCTGAATGGATTAAAAAGAGCGATCGCAGAAGTTTTGACCCTATTCCCAATTTACCGTACCTACATTACACCCGATGGAATTGGAGATAGCGATCGCGCGACCATTGAGAAAGTAATTTACCAAGCCAAAGAACAAACGCCCCTGTTGCAGCACGAACTAACCTTTATAGAAAAGTTAATGCTGCTAGAGTTTGATAACTCTCTAACTCAAACAGAACGCGAACAGTGGATATATTTTGTCTTGCGAATGCAGCAATACAGCGGCCCGCTAATGGCCAAAGGTGTAGAAGACACCACATTATATGTATACAATCGCTTGTTGTCGTTAAATGAAGTCGGCGGTAATCCCGGTCATTTTGGGATTGATGTAACCAAATTTCATGCCTTTAACCAACAACATCAAGCAACCTGGCCTCACACAATGAACACCACCGCCACCCACGACACCAAACGCGGCGAAGATGTGCGCGCCAGATTGAATGTCCTCTCAGAAATTCCCGACGAGTGGGAACAGCAGGTAAATACTTGGAGTGCCATTAATCGGGGACATCGTAGCCATCGCCACGGCTTCGCCATACCCGATCGCAACGATGAGTATTTTCTCTATCAAACCCTAGTAGGGGCGTTTCCCTTTGCCGAACAGGAGCATGCATCCTTCGTAGAGCGGGTGAAGGACTATATAATAAAAGCAATTAGAGAAGCGAAGGTGCATACAGCCTGGTTGCGACCTGATAGCGAGTATGAAGAAGCCTGTACCTCCTTTATTGAGAAAGTACTAGATCCTGCCATCTCCGGGGAATTTCTAGAAGCCTTTCGTCCATTTCAACAGCGAATTGCCGACTATGGGATATTTAATTCCCTTTCTCAAACTCTACTGAAAATCACCGCACCCGGCGTACCCGACTTATACCAGGGAACGGAACTTTGGGAACTGAGTTTAGTCGATCCAGATAATCGCCGTCCCGTAGACTTTGAACAGAGACGTACTTACTTAAGCGCCATCCGCGAACAGGTAAAAACAGACATTCTCCAACTAATTCAGGAATTACTAAACCACAAAACAGACGGTAGAATCAAACTGTTTTTAACCGCTCAATTACTCCAAGCCAGAACCAACTACGTCTCATTATTCCAGGACGGCGACTATCTACCCTTAGAAGTTCAAGGAACCCACGCCAACCACATTATCGCCTTTGCACGGCGCGAGGGGAATCAAACAGCGATTGCGATCGCACCCCGCTTTTTAACCAGCCTCATCCAGCCAACAGACAACCCCTTGGGCGAGTCAGTTTGGCAAGATACCCACCTAAAATTACCCCCGAAAACACCCTCCACCTGGAAAAACGTCCTAACTCAGCAACCCTTACACACCACAGAAACCCTATCGATCGCAACAGCCCTAACCCACTTCCCAGTAGCCCTCTTAATCAGCACTGCCGAGTAAAAACCCTCCTCCTCCCCTCCTCCTCTCCTCCCCTCCTCCTCCCTAAATAACCCCATCCCACGCAGAGAAACCTCCGCGTTCCTCTGCGCTTCCCTTTGCGTACCTTTGCGTTAAAAAACAATTCTGAAATTATGACCCCAACACTTACCACCGAGCAGATAGAAGTTGTGCGCCTCCACATCAAAAAAACGTGGAAAACCCTAACGCGATCGCACGAACACCTATTACAATCCGCCAAGGATACCAAACTAGACCATAAAACCGGCACTCCTTGGATTATCTACATTTCACCCTCAGAAGACTGCCCCAACATTCAGGCTGTGTTAGAGCGATCGCTATCTTCAAAAGATATGCAGCAGCTAGAAATTCGCACATTACCATCAGAAGTCGAAGCAATTAAAGAGCATGGCTTACTATACCTACCAGGGCCTTACGTCGTACCCGGTGGGCGCTTCAACGAGATGTATGGCTGGGACAGCTACTTTATATTACTAGGACTTTTGCACGATGGAGAATTAGAGCTAGCACAAAGCCAAGTCGAGCAATTGCTGTATCAAGTGCAACATTACGGAACCATCCTCAACGCCAACCGGACTTATATGCTGTCGCGATCGCAGCCCCCAGTCCTCAGTATGATGGTTTTGGCATTATTCCAGCACACCCAAGATGAAGAGTGGTTAAAAGCAACCGTACCTTTATTAGAGCAATTTTATTATTACTGGGTAGTACCGCCCCACCTCAATGCTGCAACCGGCTTATCTAGATTTTATGCCTTTGGGGAAGGTCCCGCGCCAGAAGTTTTGTTTTCCGAGCGAGATGAAGAGGGAAAAAGCCACTATGATCGCGTCAAAGAATATTACCAAACCTTTGAGGTTGAAGATTACGACGTTAATCTTTACTACGATCGTGAAAATGACGAGCTGACCAACCTATTTTATAAGGGCGATCGCACCATGCGCGAGTCCGGTTTTGATATCACCAACCGATTTGGCCCTTTCAGTGCTGATATCCTCCATTACGCTCCTGTGTGCCTCAACAGTTTCCTGTATCAAGTAGAACAAGATTTAGCGAAAATTAACCATATATTGGGGAACGAAGAACTAAGACAACAATGGAGCGATCGTGCAGATATTCGCCGCGATCGCATTGATGAATTTCTCTGGGATGAAGAAAAAGGATTATATTTCGACTACCATTTCCAGAGTGGAAATCGCCGCCGCTACGAATTTGCTACCACCTTCTATCCTCTCTGGCTGGGAATTGCTTCTCCAACTCAAGCCCAACGTGTCGTAGAAAATCTCTCTTTGTTTGAAGCCCCAGGCGGAATTTTTACCAGTACTCATGTTACCGGCAACCAGTGGGATGCACCCTTTGGCTGGGCCCCATTAACATTAGTTGCCGTCCAGGGACTTCACCGCTATGGGTATCATACAGAAGGCGATCGCATTGCCAACAAATTCCTAGCGATGGTAGTTAAAGAATTCGAGCGTTGCAAAACCCTAGTTGAGAAATATGATGTTGAACGCTGTTCAGCCAATGTTTCCGACGAAATCTCCTTTGGATATAGTTCTAACGAAGTTGGTTTTGGCTGGACAAATGGAGCTATTCTAGAACTCCTAGCAGCTGGTGGGGGTTTTGTTGCATAAATGAGAAAAAGACACATCTTCCCTTGATGAAGTGGTAATTAACCCAAGTTGCTAGTTAGTCTGATGGGCGATCGATCGCTTTGAGACCATAAAATGCCCTCCAAGAATAAAATTAGGAGGGCTATATGCTAAAGGCTATACATAGGAATAATGTGATTTTTCAGCCTCTATTTATTCAACTGAAATTCTCTTTATAGTATGTCACAAATCGGATAAACCTAATTTGTTAAAGATCACGGTTCGCTTAGAATAAAAAATTAAGCGACCTTAAGCTCACTACATCTATACCACTACCAAAATATTACGCCTAAATAAAGCTCTAATGTTTTAAAATTAAGTTGTGGTTTTGCAATAAAACGAATTTACTGCATCACCGCTCTTTCTTAATGCCATTTTTTTGGTAAAGATATTGTTACTTATGAAAGAATTACGAATACTTAATGTGTTGTCTGAATTTGATGTTCTCCTAGAGGTAGAACACAATCAACTTAAAGCACTCAGTCCCGAAGAACGCGGAAAGCGTCTAGATGAAATGATGCTGGCAGTTGGTTTAAAAACTGGAGAATTCTTGAATATGCTTCTCAAAACGCAAGGTGGCAAACGCATTCTTGAAATTGGTACTAGCGTTGGCTATTCAACAATCTGGTTAGCCGAAGCAGCGCGGGTAAATGGTGGTCGTGTAACTACTCTCGAATGTGTTGCTGCCAAGCAGACCCAAGCGGTGGAAAATATTCGCAGGGCTGGTTTAGAGGATTTTGTAGACTTCCAACTTGGTGATGCCCTCAAGTTACTAGAGATTTTACCAGGAACATGGGATTTTGTTTTGCTTGATCTTTGGAAAGACCTGTACATTCCCTGCTTTGACCGTTTTTATAAAAAGCTTGCTCCCGGAGCAATTGTCGTAGCCGATAACATTACTTTTCCTCCTGATTTTCGTCCAATAATGAAGGATTACCAACAATATGTCCGCACTAAGCCAGACCTACATTCAATTGAAATCGATATTGGTCAAGGTCTTGATCTAACGCGAAAGCAAATCTCTTGATGTCTGCTCCTGAGCGTGGAATTTGCGGAAGATTATTTTTGTTTGGCGGTTTAACTTTATATATTGCCAGTATTTTGAAGTTTAATCGCGCTTGTAATTGCCAAAATTCTAGCAATTAACATCATTCATACACAGCAGATTTAGTAAGAATTCAGGAGTCAGAATAGTTAAAGAATCAGGAGAATATTTGATATATTCATCTAGCAATTATACTGGATTCCTTTTAAATTCTGACTTCTGACTCCTGGGTGCTGAATTCTTACCAGATTTAAAAAAAGTGAAGTACACAACCTAGCCTTCAAAGATAGGAATACAGGGCGTTTTACATCTGAGTTCTGCTGTAGATTAGCACGCCCGGTAGAGGCAATTCATGAATTGCCCCTACGACAAATGCGGTTTTTCAAATCACCCATATTTGCTCTTTTCTGTCAATGCGTAAGTCCTAGACAGTTCTATTGGATGGGCAACTGATACATTCATAAAAGCTTATGTTTCATTGCAGATTGCCACGCCGCTCCTGTTCCTGCTCAATTGCCTCAAAGATTGCCCGGAAGTTGTTTGCTCCAAAACCATTGAACGTCCGTCTTTGCAGGAACTCGAAGAAGGCCGTTGGACGATCGCTCATCGGCTTGGTGAACGTTTGGAGTAGATAGCCGTTTTCGTCAAAATCAACCATTATATCGTACTGGGCAAACACCTGAATATCTTCCGGGAGTTCGATATTAGCTACCTGGAGAAACTCGCACAGCCGTGGGTAGTATGCTGACGGCACTTTGAGAGTCTCAACACCACGCTCACGCAGAGCTTGCGAGGAAGCCAGGATGTCGTCTGTGCGTATAGCAAAGTGCTGCGCTCCTGCTCCTCCGTGATATTCGAGGAACTCTTCAACTTGACCTTTGCGAATGCCGGAAGCTGGCTCAATCAACGGAATCTTAATCCGTTCGCTGAAGTCGGCCATTACAATCGACTTCAGCCCTGAGAATTCTGTATGAACGATGGAGTCGTCAATAGAGAAAAAACGATGGAAACCAAGTACGCGCTCATACCACTCGACAAGCGGTTCCATCTCTCCTTCAGAGATATTCAGTCCAATGTGATCAAGTGAGCGCCCACCGACACTTGCCAGTACGTGTTCGAGCGGATCAGGATCATTAATAGCTACAAAACCCGGCAGGAAAGTCGTACTGTTACCACTTCTCTCCACAAAGGTATGGGTGGTATCTCCTACCGTCTTGATAGTAGCGAGGACGATCCGCCCATGATCGTCCGTGTACTCCTGCGGTGATTGAATCGACACTGCCCCTGCTGCGATCGCTTGTTCATAGGTCAATTCGCATGAGGTGACACGGAAGGCGATGTCTTTAACGGCATCGCCGTGGCGAGCGAGATGTTCGTTGAATGCTTTGTTACCTGGTGGCAGCGCCGACGAAAGAACTAGTGTCACATCTCCTTGCCGAAGCGCATAGGAAGTCCACGTCCGGCTGCCCGTTTCCAGGCCTTGGTAGGCGAATACCGAAAAGCCAAGCCGAGTCTTGTAGAAGCTTGCAGCTTGCTTCGCATTGCCAACCCACAGTTCAACATAGTCGAAGCCGAGAAAACTTGGATAGTTTGCAGAGGTATTCATTAAGATGACTTACGTAGTGTGTAGGCATATTCATGAGTGTTACCTTAAACTCGTTATTTTAAGTTATATTTATCATTGAGTTAAAAGTGCCAGATCATTCCACCTTGTCCCGTTGTTTAAGCAAGCTGTCGGTGGCACTATTCAGTGATGTAGGGGCAGAGTAAGCGCATCTAAATTACTCTTGATAAAAACCCTGGTTAAGGTGTAAAGGAAGGAAGGAATCAGATTTATTGCTTGATTTATTTTCTAAGGGTCAAAGTGATATCTACGACGGGCTATGCTTATGCCTAAAATATTCTCAGCAAGTAGACTTAATGCAATTATTTCGGACTTTCTTGAGATTGAGGTGTTGTTATTGACAAGATGCGCTTACTCTGACGCGTCATGCCGAAAGAAAAATTTAAATAAAAAGGCGTGAGGAATAATCACAATAGTTCTTAAAATGAGGATGAGTATCAAAAACAATTGTTTTAAAACAACGATCAACTTAATTTACTCAATCTTTCCCAACTTACAACTAAAAGCGCAAACAAATATTTAGGGCTGGACGATCTGTTGACCAGTAGTTTATATCCAGCGTAGCGCAACTATATTAATCCTATTTGATTGGCTCTCTACGGAGAGAATTAGATCCCCGACTTATTCAAAAGTCGGGGATCTTTTTGTTCATAACTATTTTTCAAATGCTGTATCAGTACCTAATTATTATCATCTTTACGCTTATCGTAAGGCTCACCTGTAAAAGGTTGTACCCCAGTCGCAGGATAAGCATCATCCGTAGGGCCAAAAATCCGCATTGCAGCTTCAGAAATATACTCGGTTATCTTCGCAATGATATTGGAAATAGCCATAATATTTGACTCCTTATTTTTGAGTCGTTTTAATGGTGATAGCTATACTCTAATACTAATATTCAAGGCTGGCTCTAATTCTCAATAGATTGAGGATATATGTAATGTTTATTCAGATAACTTTGCAATACTTTAGCTTGTTAAAAAGTCAAAATTCTCTCTTCGATCTTAATTGTAACATAGTTATTTATTCAACCCCAGTCTAGGAAAGAAGCTAGCAAACAACTTCCTCTGACTGGATATTGTTTTCTTTCCTTTGCCACCTGATCCGATTAACATTATTGCTAGCTATTACTATTAAAATATATTAAGTATTTGATAAAGTTAGGATTAATTTACCGATAAATCTACCGTTATCCGGCAATTTCAGAAAATATACTTGTCGGGAGTTGACATTATTTATGGTAAATATTACCATAAATAAAAGAAGCATCTTGTAAGGAAGCTCTTGCATGACAACTTTGCCAGATTTGGACTATGTACATAAACAGCAAAGCCCGGAACTGAACCTTTCTGCCGATGATTACAGCTTGCTGACCGACCTTTATCAGTTGACGATGGCAGCTTGTTACACAGGCGAGGGTATAGAACAACGACGGGCAAGCTTTGAATTGTCTGTTAGACGATTGCCAGAGGGTTTTGGTTATTTAATTGCAATGGGGCTAACGCAAGCATTGGAATATTTAGCCAAAATCCGCTTTAGTTCGGTGCAAATTGCGGCATTACAAGCAACGGGAATTTTTGCTCATGCGAGCGATCGCTTTTGGTCACTTTTAGCTGAGGGAAAGTTTACAGGTGATGTTTGGGCAGTGCCAGAAGGGACAGCCGTATTTGCCAATCAACCACTGTTGCGGGTAGAAGCACCACTTTGGCAAGCGCAACTTGTAGAAACTTACCTTTTAAATACAATTAATTACCAAACTTTGATTGCTACAAAAGCAGCCCGATTGCGGGATGTAGCGGGGGAATCAGCCACACTTTTAGAATTTGGCACAAGACGAGCATTTAGTCCCCAAGGGTCTTTGTGGGCAGCGCGGGCGGCGTTGGCAGGTGGTTTAGATTCCACTTCCAATGTGTTAGCAGCGCTACAACTAGGACAAAAGCCAAGTGGTACGATGGCACACGCCCTGGTGATGGCGTTGTCAGCAATAGAAGGCACTGAAGAACAAGCTTTTAGTGCATTTCATCGATATTTTCCGGGTGCGCCATTGCTGATTGATACTTACGATACCATTGCTGCTGCCGGGCGCTTGGCTGAAAAAGTAAATTCCGGGGAAATGCAATTAACCGGAGTGCGATTGGACTCAGGAGATTTAGTTACCTTATCAAAACAGGTGCGATCGCTCCTTCCCGGTGTGCCAATTTTTGCTAGTGGCGACTTGGATGAGTGGGAAATTGCCAGATTAAAAGCTGCTGGGGCCGAAATTGATGGTTACGGACTGGGAACGCGACTAGTTACAGGTTCGCCTGTCAATGGAGTTTATAAACTTGTGGACATTGATGGCATCCCAGTGATGAAGCAGTCTAGTGGTAAAGTTACTTATCCAGGGCGCAAGCAGATTTTCCGCTCGTTTACGGGAGGTAAGGTAAAAACAGACAGGTTGGGACTTTTAGGTGAAAGTTCTGTGGACGAAGAACCTTTGTTGCAGTTGGTAGTGCAAGAAGGTGAACGGGTGCAGCCGTTGGAATCGTTGACAACAATTCGTCAGCGTACCGCCGCCTCGATTGCTAGTTTGCCACAAGAAACACGCCGTTTGGATCGTCCTGTAGCTTTAGAAGTGGAGATTTCTGAAGGGTTACGGGTGTTGACTGAGGAGACTAAGAAACGAACCGCAGAGGCACAGAGAACACAGAGGTAAAATTACTCTTTCGGTATGTCTTAATTACGAATTACGAATTACGTTAGCGCAGCGTTAGCGAGTCCTTGAGCGTCATTACGAATTATTATGAGAGTTGCTTTGTTTGGAACTAGTGCCGATCCCCCAACTGCTGGACATCAAAAAATTCTGAGTTGGTTGTCTGAGGGTTATGATTGGGTGGCGGTTTGGGCGGCGGATAATCCATTTAAGTCTCATCAAACACCCTTGGAGCATCGGGCGGCAATGTTGCGACTGTTGATTGCGGATATCGACACGCCACGGCACAATATTGCTTTAGAACAAGAATTGAGTAGCTTCAGAACACTGGAAACGGTGGAAAAAGCGCAGGTTATTTGGGGTGAAGATGCTGAATTGACGATGATTGTTGGTTCAGATTTACTCAGTCAGCTACCACGCTGGTATCGGATTGAAGATTTGTTACAGCAAGTGCAACTACTGATCGTACCGCGACCGGGATATGCAATAGATGAATCTAGTTCAGAGGTAGTGCAAAAGCTGGGAGGGAAGATTGCGATCGCTAGTCTAACCGGTCTAGATGTTTCCTCAACAGCGTACCGCGAACATGGAGATCCCCAAGCCCTCACAGCCCCTGTAGTTGCCTATATTAATCGAGAGCATTTGTACGAATGCCAGGACGTTCACCAAAAAAGATACCAACTCCGTTAAACCAACAACCTTTGGCCGATTTCAAGGTTGGTGTTGATAATGTAATTTTTTCTGTAGATACTGTACAAAATCGGCTGTTAGTTCTATTAGTAATGCGACAGCAAGAACCATTTTTAAATCATTGGAGTCTTCCCGGTACTTTGGTACGTCCAGGAGAGTCTTTAGAAGATGCCGCCTATCGCATTATGGCAGAGAAAATTAAGGTCAACAATCTCTATTTAGAACAACTGTATACATTTGGCGGGCCGAATCGCGATCCACGGGAAGCAACTGATAGTTATGGTGTGCGTTATTTATCAGTTAGTTACTTTGCCCTAGTGCGATTTGAGGAAGCTGAATTAATTGCCGATCGCATGACTGGCATCGCTTGGTATCCGGTAAAACAAGTGCCACAATTAGCTTTTGACCATAATGAAATTCTCGCTTATGGACACAGGCGATTACGAAATAAATTAGAGTATAGCCCGATCGCTTTTGAAGTCTTGCCAGAAATGTTCACATTGAATGATTTATATCAGTTATACGCCACAGTTTTAGGTGATAATTTTTCCGATTATTCTAATTTTAGAGCGCGTCTACTCAAATTAGGTTTTTTATGCGATACCGGAATTAAGGTATCACGGGGCGCTGGCCGTCCAGCTAGTTTGTATAAGTTTGATGCTGAAGCTTTTGCCCCCTTAAAAGATAAACCTTTAGTGTTTATTTAAACAAGTAAATGCTCCAGCCCAGTTAAGCATTTCTTCCTTCTCTTCCTTCTCTTCCCTTTGCGCTCTTTGCGTTCTTCTCTAACGAGACGCTGCGCGAATGCGGTTCGTTTCCTCATTTTCTTATTCCCATCTTCAGAATTTAGGATGCTTCTGTAAGTGGGCAAAAATAAATCAAACTATCACCATTAACCCTTGACACTTTGCTAACAAAATGAAAATTGCGATCGCTCAAATTAATCCTACTATCGGTGATTTGGTTTTAAATGCCCAAAAAATCCTGGAAGCGGCACAACGAGCAGCATCTAGCGGTGCGCGTTTGTTGTTGACACCAGAACTTTCTTTATGTGGCTATCCACCAAGAGATTTATTACTAAATCCTAGTTTTGTGGAAGCGATGGGCATCACTTTACAAAACTTGGCTCAGGATTTACCACCAAATTTAGCTGTGTTGGTGGGAACTGTTGAACCAAATGTCAAAGCACATATTAGTGGCGGTAAAACTTTATTTAACAGTATAGCTTTGTTAGAGAATGGCAAGGTTAACCAAGTTTTTCACAAGCGACTTTTACCTACTTATGATGTATTTGATGAACGTCGCTATTTTGAAGAAGGCTTACAAGCTAATTATTTCACCCTAGATAACATCCATATTGGCGTAACCATTTGCGAAGATTTATGGAACGATGAAGAATTTTGGGGGAAACGTAGTTATGCAGCAAATCCGATTGCTGACTTAGCAATTTTGGGTGTAGATTTAATTGTAAATTTGTCTGCTTCGCCCTATACGGCTGGTAAGCAGCAGTTCCGCGAAATCATGCTTAGGCATAGTGCAGTACGTTTTCAACAACCGATTATTTACGCTAATCAAGTTGGGGGAAATGACGATCTAATTTTTGATGGGCGGAGTTTTGCCTTAAATCGTCAAGGTGAAATTATGTGTCGCGCTCGTGGTTTTGACACTGATTTAGTAATTGTTGAATTTGACGAGACACAACGAGATTTACAGTTGGGTTCTGTAGAAACAATGTATGAATCGGAAGATGAAGAAATTTGGCAAGCTTTGGTTTTGGGTGTGCGAGATTACGCTCGGAAGTGTCGCTTTTCTAAAGTAGTATTGGGTTTAAGTGGCGGGATTGACTCTGCAATAGTCGCTGCGATCGCAAGCGCTGCACTTGGTAAAGAAAATGTCCTCGGTGTTCTCATGCCTTCCCCTTACAGTTCTGAGCATTCCATCAGTGATGCTGAAGCATTAGCCGAAAATTTAGGGATTAAGACTAATCTTTTACCAATTGGCGAGTTAATGCAAGGCTTCGATCGAACATTAGGTGATTTGTTTGCGGGTACTGAGTTTGGACTGGCTGAAGAGAACATCCAATCTCGGATTCGCGGTAATTTATTAATGGCGATCGCTAATAAATTTGGCTATCTGCTTTTATCTACCGGTAACAAGTCAGAAATGGCAGTTGGTTACTGTACCCTCTACGGCGATATGAATGGCGGATTAGCAGTAATTGCAGATGTTCCTAAAACCCGTGTGTATTCACTTTGCCAATGGTTAAATCGCCATAATGAAATCATCCCGCAAAATGTCTTGACTAAACCACCCAGCGCCGAACTCAAACCAGGTCAAGTAGATCGAGATTCTCTACCGCCTTACGAAATTTTGGATGATATCTTACAACGCCTGGTTCACAACCACCAATCAGCAACGCAAATTGTTGCAGCCGGTCACGATGCAGTAATTGTAGACAGAGTAATTCAAATGGTGGCGCGGGCTGAATTTAAACGGCGACAAGCACCCCCAGGTTTAAAAATCACCGATCGCGCCTTCGGAACAGGTTGGCGAATGCCAATTGCTAGTAACTGGGTCGGTGTCAAAAATGCTTACCAAACCAAAAGCATAGTTACACTAGCTTAGTCTATTGGGATGGACAAGATGCTCATCCGCAAATCAAGTAATTAGTTATTAAACCTCCCCGCCTCGGAATAAATTCCGAGTCTCATGGCGAAAGTCCTCTAAAAGAGGACTAAAGAAGAAATTTAGTTGATACCAATTCTGTATGAAGATGCGCTAAACCATGTTTAAGTAGAAGAAAGAAAAACGAACCGCAAAGCACGCATTCGCGCAGCGTCTCGTCAGAGAAGGACACGAAGAAAGAAAGAAAGATTAAAAGGGTTTGGCGCAGCCTCACAAAGAAATGGTATCAGTCCACTTGAGTGGACTTTAGTTATCAGCCCGGAACTTTAGTTCTGGGCGTTAGGGTGTATTTACAAAACTGAGATGCTCCCCCTGCAATTTTTGTTCAAGTCGGGGAGAGGTTTCTCAAACTCACGCATATTTAAACAGTAGCGCAACTCCAAGTTAAGTTGATTAAATCTAAGACGTAATCAACCGAGTTATCGATATAATCTCCTGATTGGTCATTGCCCAATACACACAATTTACCACCAGTAATATAAATTTTATTTGGCTCTTTGTAGTAAGCTTTATGATGACTAATCCATCCTGGCTTCTCACCACTTGTTTCTACTTTTTCTATTTCAAATGTGTGGATATGTAATCTATAAACCGGGGTTTCATTATAGATTCTTGTACCAGAGTATCCTAGAGTCCCAATAATATATATGTATTCTCCAACTAATGTCGCTGAATGAAAATCAGTTGGTGGAAAAATATATTGGGGATAACCAAAAATTTGAAAATTACCATCACCTTGATAAACTACAACATCGTTATATATACAAAAATTAGAGTCATAGTAGTCTTCATGTTCGCCAGCAATTTCGACAATTCTGCCATCTGGTAATTGTGTAATGCTTCTGCCAAATCGATCGTAGCACCATACTTTATCTTGGCAATTTTCTATATCTTTAAAAGTATTTTGTGCGTCATAAGCAGAACAACCTTCATAAATCATCACCTGCCAAAAAGGTATTTGCATCAATTCTGGATTAGTTTTGCCGAAGCGCGGATGTTTGCCAGCAAAATATTGCTCTGGTGATAATTCTAATAGTGAGAATTTGCTGTTGGCAATTCCGGTGAGCGATCGCCGCATATCATCGTTAATATCGCTCACATCTTCACCAGATGCAATTAACATTTTGACGATTTCCTTATTTGTGGCTATTTTAATGGCTTTGCGATCGCAATTATTAATTTTGCTGGGGTTTGCGCCAGCTTCTAATAAAATTCTGACGCAATCAATAGCACCATATTCTGCTGCAATTATTAACGGAGTGTTAGCAAAATCATCAGTGGCTTCAATATCGCATCCCTCGGCAATTAGCCACTGTAGAACTTCCGGACTATTGTCTTCTGTCGCATACATTAACGAAGTTTTTCCGCAGATTCCCACATCGTTCTGATTTGCTCCCGCAGCTAGGAGTAATTTGGCTTTAGGTATTTCACCCATTTGAATACTCAATAACCAAGGGGTTCTATACCAACAATCACGCACATCTATATCTGCTCCTTGCTCTAGCAATAATTTTACTTGCTCTAAGCTCCCAAAAACTATAGCGTGGATTAATTCTGTCCATCCCAGTTGCTCTGAGTTTGCACCCGCATTCAATAATAATTTGACAGCATCAAATCTTCCAATATGAGTAGCTATTTTGATTGCAGATTCACCATAGCGACTCATCCCATTAACAGCCGCACCTCTAGAGATGAGTAAATTCAATGTTGATATTAAGTTTTCATCCTGCAAGATATTTCGACCATGCATAGCATTAATTAAGACATCATATCCGTCTGGGCTTTGATAGTTAATATCTGCTCCAGCATCCAGAATCAATTGAATTTTATCCAGATTTCCTGACTGCACAGCCAACCCAAGTACGGTGTTTTCCTCTACAACAGCATTCACATTCGCACCATGTTCTAAGAGGAAGCGAATCATATCCATACCTACTGTAGAGCTACTAACTGCACACATTAATGGTGTTTGTCGAGAATGCTTTTCTATGCAATCAATGTCAACACCATTGGCGAGTTTACGTGCGACTCCTGCCATATTGCCCTGCTGTACATAAATATAAATTTTTTGCATAAATTTTCTGAGTTAACTTTTGATATAAATTATCGGTGTTGCTGAATCAAAATGTGAATTATGAGTAAATATCGCCTCCAATGTCAGGATTTTTGGTGTTGCTCAAGCGTTGGCTTATTGAAATAACATTCTAGCTTCTTAACTGTCTTAACTGTCATTGCATTTTTTTGACGATAGCGAGAAAATACAAACGTGACATTCAGAAGAAAGAATTAGGGAACTCCAAGAAATAAATTATCCAATATTGTGGGGTGGGCATCTTGCCCACCATATCAACTGGGCGGGCAAGATGCCCACCCCACAAGAATTAATTGGATATTTTTTTATTTGGAAGCCCCTTAACCCACCTTTAAAAACGGGAGATTGAAGCTGCATAGCGCCACTTACTTTAGACTGTGAAACCTACCACCGCAGTGTTTTACTTTGTATCAAGCGTAGCGCGTCTTTGACCCATAAATATGATTTATGAGATTGTAGTAAGAAAGTTTTTATTAATACTTTTTTATTAATCAAGAGATTATTTTTGAACAGAAAATTATGAGCCAATTCAATCAAAAGCAGATTTATATTTTAACACAAGGTCAAGGTATTTATCTCTCTGGTAATCCTATTCAAACCGAAAATTTTTATATTCAAAAGACCCTGCGGAATGGTGGAAAAATCCGTTTCAAAATTCGTTATTCTGCGGAACTAGAGGGTTTCTGTCTGCTAGAAATTCTTCTAATGAGATCGCAAAATGGAACACTAACTGCTAGCATGACTATCCCTAATAGTGGTTCGACAGTAAATATTCAGGAACAAGAGCAAGAATTTGGTATTTGGGAGCCAGAAGATTATTACTTCTTTTTTAAAATGTCTTCCAATAACGGAAAATTTTATATTGAAGATTATCAACTTTATTGGTCAAACAATTAATAATTTTTCGTTGGAAATACCAAAATCAGTAGCCCTAAACTACAGTGAAATAAAAGCGCAATTTGTCAGCATGCAAGCTACCTTTTGTCTACTTGTCTCTAAGAAGTTGTTTGAAAAGTTCTATGTTGTGATAATTACCCCCCTTAATCCCCCCGATATATTGGGGGGAAACCGGAGAATCTAGTTCCCTCCCCAATAAAGGGCTACGGTGTACACACAAGTCAAATTACCCCCCTCAATCCCCCCTTGCAAAGGGGGGAAGCCGGAAA
>NZ_JABXKI010000365.1 GCF_017115095.1 Nostoc sp. NMS4
TTATTTATTTTGAGATGAATTTTCTGATTTTTATTCAGATACATTCTAAGACTTTTGTTAAATATTCGTTATCCAGGGCGAACGCATCTTGTCAATAAGAGTAGTCTATTATCAATAAACTCTTAAATAATCGCATTAAGCATAGCTTATTTTTATTGATTCTTACAGAACCGATTTTACATCAAATCTTCTTTACATACATCTATTACATAGTGCATTAGACAGACGTAGGTTGGGTGAAGCGGAGCGCAACCCAATATATATCAGAATGTTGGGTTACGCAAAGCCTCCACCAAACCTACAATTTTTTTGCAATATTTTAGCCTTGCCACGCTGATTTTAATGTATGTATTTACACTCAAGAGTGTAAGTGACCCCCAGTACTTATGCATTAAAAACCTGAAACCTCCATCGCCCTTTTTTTCGTGGGTAGGTTTTTAGATATTGTACTTTTTAAAGCATTATACCATGCTTAAAACAAAATTAACTTCAGGCACAATTGCTTTTTACAACTTTCATTTTGTTGCCTCAAGTATGAATTTATGACATTTATGGGTTCTATTTATCACCAGGGTTCAGCATTTTTATGATACAAAATATTTATGTTTAAAATCATCCAAAAAATCAACAAAATCGCGCTCTTGATTTCATAATTCCAGAGTTATTGCCACAGTAAATTTACATCAAAATGATATATGTTCGTTAAATTTGGGTAATTAAAAACAGACATAGTCTAAATCCAAATCCAGCTTTCAGCGATCCAATTAACGGTTTTGACACTGCCAGCAATGACCGAAAATATGGTCAATCTGGTAACAATGGTAACGCTGGGACATCATGTAACGGTTCTTTTGGAGATACTAAAGGACTGGATTTTTGGACTTATTATCCAGGTCAAAGTCAACCAACTCCATTAAACATCATTGATGTAGTTTCACCCAATGTTGGTAAAGTAATAATTAATACGGACATTGTAGATGGTCGCAGCGACGTTGCAATTACTGATGTCAACTATGTACCAGAATCCTCGGCTTTGGATGATAACGATTCCCAATGGCCTGCTAGTTACTTGCGGGGATTGATTAATGGTGGCACCGTTAAACCAGGCGATGAGTTGGAATATACTATCTACTTTCTTTCCAAGGGGCCGAATGATGCTACTAAGGTGAAATTATGCGACTTAGTTCCTAGCAGTACTACTTTTATTCCCACTGCGTTTAATGGTAAAACTCCTGGTGATGGTGGTTTACCAACCGGAGATTTAGGTATTGCTCTCGCTTTGGGTGCTAGCAGTCCGACTGTTTACCTGACTAATGTAGAGGATGGCGATCGCGGACGTTTTTATTCTGCTAACGAGTCAGCCCCATTAAACTGTGGTACTAACACAAATGGAGCTGTGGTAGTAAATATTACGCGCAGTCCAGATTTACCCAATTTAGTCAAAGGTTTTTACGGTTTTGTGCGCTTCCGCGTCAAGGTCAAATAATAAAAAGTTAGGAGTTTTCAATCTTACTGACCGCCCCACATTACGTTGGATATTTCAACGCTTTCAGTGTATTCATTAATTTACAAGCGATCGCTCTTAAAAGAGATGAGCAACCCAATATTGCAGCACATCACCTCACTATTTGCAACGATTGGAGTAATTATTCTACCGCGTTTTCATTGATAAATCGAATGGGAGGCGCTTAATATAGCACCTCCCATTCTAAAGATTTCTATTTTTCTGTGAGTTGAAGATTAAACAACAAGGAAGTTGCTTTGGGTTAGTGACACTCCACCAGATAGTTGGGCAAATTTTACCTGACTAAATCCACCCGCACTACCATCTTGGTCAAAATATAGTTCACCTGTAGTGTTGTTATAGATAAATCGCTGATTACTGGTTGTTGCAGATGTTCCAAGGGTAAAAGAGCTAGCTGAGAGTAAACCTGATGATAACCCGCCAGCAAAACCAGCAGCCGATACCTGAATCACTTCCTTAGTTGCGTTGAAGTTATAAATGCTATCAACACCTTCATTGAAACTATTGAAAACAAAGGTATCAGTACCAGATCCTCCATAGAGGCTATCATTGCCTTTGCCACCTTTGAAGATGTTTTTACCAGAAGCACCAGAGGCTGTAAGAGTATCATTACCATCGCCTCCATCCAGTAGATTATTGCCTGATGAATAGTCAACAATCAAGCGATCGTCATTAGCACCACCATTGAGGGTGTTATTGCCAGTGACAGTATAAGCTCCGTATGAAGAATATAAGGAGGCTGAACCAGCAGCTGCAAGGATATCATTGCCATCGCCGCCATTTAGGAGGTTATTGCCTGATGAATAGTTAATAACTAAGTTATCGTCACCAGCGCCACCATTGAGGGTGTTCTTACCAGAGATCGCATCGAGGTAAAAATCGCCTCGGTAGTCGTCGTAGGAGCCAGAGACGTTCAGAGAATCATTACCATTACCACCACAGAGCAAATTATTACCATTTGAATAGTCAGCACTCAAGTAATCTTTACCTGCACCGCCGATAATCGTGTTACTTCCACGTCCCCCTGAGAGCGTATCGTTGCCATTGCTCCCCACAATCAAATCATTGTAGTCTGTACCTGAGATATTTAATTGTTCGATATTCTTATAGCTAACCTGATTCGGCCCTGCTGTAATTGAACCAGTGTTAGTAGCAGCATTGAATGTCGAAGTGATTCCCTGGCCGATAGAATAGTTATAGAAGGTCAACAAGTCATTACCTTTACCTCCATCTATAGTATCTTTGCCGCGATCGCCCCCGGTAAGTGTATCGTTGCCATTGCCCCCTACAATCAAGTCATTGTAAGCTGTACCGGAAATATTTAATCGTTCGATATTCTTGTAGCTAACCTGATTCGTGCCTGATGTAATCGAGCCAGTGTTAGTAGCAGCATTGAATGTCGAAGTGATTCCTTTACCGCCGTTAGAATTATCGGCATAATAGGTTTCCAATAAATCATCACCTTTTCCGCCATCGATCGTATCATTGCCACTATTACTACCGTAGAGCGAGATGGTATCGTTGCCATTGCCGCCTACAATCAAGTCATTGTAGAGTGTTCCTGAGATATGTAATCTTTCGATATTCTTATAGTTAATCAGATCCGTGCCCGTCTTAATCGAGCCAGTGTTCGTAGCAGCATTGAATGTTGTTGTGATTCCCCCACTCGGATAGATATACGAAACGCTCAACAAATCGTCACCTGTTCCCCCATCTACTGTTTGAGTCGCTAAGGAAGGTGGGGAAGTATATAAGACGAAAGAGAAGGAATCATCACCATTCCCTCCATTGAAAATGTTATTACCAAACCTGCCCTGGGCTTTTTTGTCGTCGTAGTAGCCAGAGGCAAAGAAAGAATCATTGCCATCCCCCCCATCGAGGATGTTATTGCCTGTTGAATAGTTAACACTTAATTGATCGTCGCCAGCACCACCATTGAGAGTGTTATTGCCGGAGGTAAAAGAGGCGGAAGAGTCGTAGTCGCTAGAGGCGCTAAGAGAATCATTGCCCTCTCCGCCATTGAGGATGTTATTGCCTGTTGAATAGTTAGCATCTAATTGATCGTCACCAGCACCACCGTTGAGGGTGTTATTGCCACTCGTCTTCGACGCAGAGATATTATCATTGCCATCTTCTCCATTGAGCATGTTATTGCCTGTTGAAGAAGTAGCACTTAATTGATCGTTACCAACACCACCGTTGAGGATGTTATCGCTGGTGGAATAATTAACATTTAAGTAATCGTTACCTTCACCGCCAAAAATCGTGTCATTACCATAACTTAAATCATTGCCACTACTGCCTCCGAAGAGTAAATCGTTGCCATTGCTGCCAACAATAAAATCAGCGTAGGTTGTACCTCTAATTTCTAATTGTTCGATATTACTGTAGTTAATCTGATTTGTGCCAGCCCGAATCGAGCCAGTGTTAGTAGCAGCATCGAAACTCGAAGTGATGGCCGTGGTAGCACTGGTGTAATATACAGATAAGTAATCTTGACCGGTTTCTCCATTTACGCTTTGAGTCGTTAAGGAAGATGGGGCAGTACTTGAGGCAGAAAAATAGAAGTAATCATTCCCAGCGCCTCCATTTAGAGTGTTTCTACCCCGGACTTCATCTGCGTAAAAGGAATCATCGCCGTCTTTGCCTAAAACCCGATTGTTGCCAGTAGAGTAGCTAATATCAAGGTAGTCATCCCCTGCATCTCCACTGAGGATGTTATTTCCAGAAGAATAGGAAGCATCAAGGGTATCATTTCCCTCATCACCCCGTAGTAGGTTATTACCAGTACCACCACGCAGGGAGTCGTTATCTGTGCCACCACGCAGGGAGTCGTTACCTATACCACCAAGGAGAGTATCATTACCTGCACCACCAATGAGGGTATCATTTCCGGCATCACCGCTTAGACTGTCGTTGCCATTGTTGCCATAGATGATATCATCACCTGCTTTAGCGTTAATTGTATCTGCGTCGTGACTACCCAGTAGAGTATCTTTACCGTTGGTTCCAATGATATTAACCATAATTTTTATTTTCCTGAATTGATATTTGTGAGTAACTTTAGCTATTAACTTGTTGTTAATGTTGTTTGAGGAGACACAGAAATAGTCGAGAGTTAGTTAACACTTTCGACACACTTTTATGTCACCCTTGAGGGCTAACAATTTTCCCGAAGATTTACCCTATTGATAAGCTTTTAAGTAGGACTTATCTAACTGACTTGAAAAAGCAGGAGGTAAAGTTAAATTCTTTATCTATTCCCTTTTTCACCCGTTATTTGTCTGCGCGTTAATAATCGCTAGTTAGGACTATCTAAGTCTTAAGCGCTGTACAGGTTTATGAGCGTGTGTTTAGGAAAACACATGGTTTCACGCTTTGTTATCATCCTTGATCCGCAGATCAACCCAGCCATCACTGACAAAGTGTCAAAAAATCAAGCTTGAATGCCTAAAACCCACACTTCATATTTTTTATCAAAACGTAAGCCCTACTGTCGTAAATATAGATAATAATTCACTTCCAAGAGGGAAAGAATTTTTATGCAGTTGTTGTGGGCTATTGCCCGTGGGTGTGTAGCTTAAAAATAGGGAACATCTAAATAACACTTTGATAACCATATCTGAATATTTACTTAGATGTCCACACTTAAGAACATATCTTTGCATACTCTTCACATTCTTTGCCGATGAGTATAATCTCAGTAATTATCTTTATATATTCTTTATGTCTTGAGAGCCACTAATAAACAGAGTGCAGCAGCTAGACAGCAGCTAGGCAGTTGCTTTATCTGCTCCTGTAGCGTGTCGTTACCCTAGTAGACAAGCAAGGTATAAGAGTTTTTCAGCCTTGGGGTTATGCTGCGAGTTTCTGACGATAAATTACAGTAGTTAAAAGCGATCGCACTGGAGCATTGGCAAGTTATTAAAAGCTACTTGGGGGTAACTATCTTTGCCAAACATACCTCCGTAGATATCGGATAATCATACTGAGGACGGTGGAACTGAAACTAGTGGTCTGTCAAATTCATTTTGACGGTTAGAAAGACGCGATAAATCGCCGTCTCTACAGGAAATTTATCCGTCAATTATTTATTGACAGACTACTAGACTATATTTGGGGGTTTGGAACAAAAATAGATTTTACTTAAAAGTTAACCTATGTGACTATACTTGTAGTGCTGACATCTCTGCACGCGAACTATTTGAGGTTGCCATTGGCGAAACGCACACACCTTAATTATTTCACAATTCGAGCGATTGACCACCTGACTCCTGAATTCTGTTTGATAAAAAACCCACCTTCTAAGAATCGATATGATAGAAAAGTAAATAAAATTTCAAAATATTTATCGAATGGTGGATCAATCATCTGGCTTGTCCAAGGTCAAAGACTCATTAACACAAAAAATCTTCTTGGGTAATGAACCGAATGCAGAGTTAATTGCAATTCTCACCGTTTACTTTGTCCAAGGAATTTTAGGGCTATCGCGTCTAGCCGTTAGCTTTTTTCTCAAAGATGAACTAATGCTGAGTCCAGTGCAGGTATCAGCGCTATTGGGAATTGTCTTCCTACCTTGGATGATTAAGCCGGTGTTTGGTTTTATCTCCGATGGCTTACCTATATTTGGCTATCGTCGCCGTCCTTACTTGATTTTATCGGGGATATTGGGAACTGCCTCTTGGATGAGTCTGGCCACAATAGTTCATACTAGCTGGGCAGCAGCCTTAGCGATCGCTCTTGGTTCTCTCTCGGTGGCCATGAGTGATGTCATTGTTGATTCGCTGGTTGTAGAACGTGCCAGAGGCGAATCTCAAGCAAAAGCCGGTTCACTACAATCTCTGTGCTGGGGTGCTTCTGCGATCGGAGGTTTAATAACAGCCTACTTTAGCGGTCTGTTGCTGCAATATTTTACTACACGTACAGTCTTTGGGATTACTGCCTTCTTTCCTCTGATCGTTTCAGGGGTGGCTTGGTTAATTACTGAGTCCCCCGTTAGCAAAGATGCTGAAGATGGCAATCAAAGCAATTCTTTGCCAATCAAACATCAACTGGGGCAGCTACGCCAAGCCATTAGCCAAAAAACAATTTGGCTACCAACGGCATTTATCTTCATCTGGCAAGCTACTCCAAATTCTGACTCAGCCTTTTTCTACTTCTCTACCAATGAACTCCACTTTGAACCAGAATTTTTGGGGCGAGTGCATTTGGTAACAAGTTTCGCTTCTTTAGCAGGTGTTTGGATTTTTCAACGTTTCCTCAAAAGCATCCCTTTTCGGGTGATTTTTGCTTGGAGTACTGTGCTTTCCTCAATGTTGGGGATGACGATGCTGTTGTTAGTGACTCACACCAACAGGTTATTGGGTATAGATGACCACTGGTTTAGTTTGGGTGATAGCCTGATTCTCACTGTGATGGGAAAAATTGCCTTTATGCAAGTGATGGTGCTAGCAGCAAGGCTTTGTCCTTCTGGTGTGGAAGCGACATTATTTGCTTTGTTAATGTCAATCTATAATTCAGCCGGAACGGTTTCTCATGCATTTGGGGCATTAATTACCTATTGGCTGGGAATCACCGCAACGAATTTTGATTCACTTTGGCTCTTGGTGGTAATTACTAACCTCAGCACGTTGTTACCGCTACCATTTATTAAATGGCTACCTGCTGCTGATGAGCAAAGTGAGACACCCAAAAATGAGGAACAACTATTTTCGCCTGATTTGATGCCTGAGTTGATACTGAGAGAACCAAAGTCGGAAATAGTGGAATAAGTAATTATACGTCGCTAGACAACAAATTGTTGAAAATGGGCTTGTGTTCTGGACGAATGGGCTTGTGTTCTGAATGAATGGGCTTGTGTTCTGGACGAATGGGCTTGTGTTCTGGACGAATGGGCTTGTGTTCTGAACGAATGGGCTTGTGTTCTGAACCAATGGGGTTGTGTTCTGAATGAACAAGACGCGATAAATCGCCGTCTCTACAATCTCGGTCGTTTTGTACAGACGGCGATTCATCGCGTCTCTTGCCTTAACTGATATATTCATGTATGGGGATTTCACCCCCCGACTCGCCGCAATAACAAGACGCGATAAATCGCCGTCTCTACAAGAATCAGTCGTTTTGTACAGACGGCGATTCATCGCGTCTCTTGCCTTAACTCATATATTCATGTTTGGGGATTTCCCCCGCTACTTGCCGCAATAACTGCCCTTTTCAGGAACTTTGCAGAGTTTGTTTGGCAAACTACTAGGGCTAGGATTAGTCTTAACGTTAGGGTTTGGAAAGAATTATGAGACTTTATCCGCGATTATTAGCCTATGGTGTTGCTGTTGGCTCAAGTGCGATCGCACTGCTGCTGTCACTCTGGCTAGAACCGCTTATATCTCGAACTATTGGTGCATTTTTTTATATCGCTATTATTATAAGTACGTCGTATGGTGGCTTTCGGCCAGGGATTGTCACAGTTGTCCTTTCGACACTGGCAATCAATTATTTCTTTATATTTCCGCCACATCAATTTTGGATCGAGCAACCACAAGAAGTATTGCGGCTAGCTATTTTTTTGTTAGTTGCTTTGACAATTAACTTAATCACTAGTAATCTTCAGCACAGCAAACAGAAGATTAAGCAACTCAACCAACAACTGGCTCAGGAAAATGCCGAGCAACTGCGGATGGCTCTTGGTGCAGCGCAAATGGGAATGTGGGACTGGAATATTGCCACAGGAGAAATTAAATGGTCGCCAGAACACGAGCAGTTATTTGGCTTGACTGTTGGCAGTTTTGATGGTAGGTATGAAACCTTTGATGCCTATCTGCATCCTGACGATCGCCCTTCTCTTAACCAAGCACTAGAAAAGGCACTGCAAACTCACAGTATTTACTATCATGAGTATCGCATTATTTGGGCAGATGGTAGCATCCACTGGGTAGAAGGACGGGGACAGGTATTTTATAACCAAGCCGGCCAGCCTGTGCGGATGACGGGAACTGTTATCGCAATTGACGAGCGCAAACAAGCACAAAAAAAGCTGGAGCAGCAATTTGAGCAACAGCGCTTAGTAATGGAGATGACCCAGCGCATCCGGCGATCGCTAAATTTACAAGAGATTCTCCAAAATACTGTTGATGAAGTCCGGCAGTTTTTGGGGTGCGATCGCGTCACTATCTTCAAGTTTTCTCCAAGCTGGGGTGGAACAGTCGCTGTCGAGTCTGTTGCACCTGAATGGATGGCTATTTTACCACTCCAGATTTACGACCCTTGCATTGGGGAAGAGAACGTTGAACCCTTTAAAAAAGGCTTAGTTACTGCGAAAACTGATATTTATACTGCCGGAATTAGCCCCTGTCACATTGAATTTTTGGCAAGTCTCCAGGTAAGAGCAAATCTCGTCGTTCCCGTTTCATTAGGAGATGAATTATGGGGATTACTGGCGGCTCATCACTGCGCGGCTCCTCGGGAATGGCAATCCTCAGAAATTGAGTTGCTGCGGCAGTTAGGAGCGCAGGTGAGCATTGCTATCCAGCAAGCAGCTTTGTTTGAACAGGTTCAAACTGAACTAGCGGAGCGTAAGCAAATGGAAGTTGCTTTGTCGCAGAGCGAACGCCGATATCGTTCATTAGTTCATGCTTCGTCACAGATTGTCTGGCGCACTGATCCTAAAGGGGATAGAATCACAACCCCAGAAGGTTGGGAAGAACTAACTGGACAATCCGCAGCAGAATGTTTGGAATGGGGTTGGTTCAATGTTGTTCACCCAGAAGATCGCGATCGCACTTTCCAAAGCTGGCAAGAATCTTACACAAATCGGACTTTATACGAAACAGAATATCGACTCCTGATGAAAGATGGCAATTACCACGATTTTGCCGTTCGAGGTGTGCCGATTCTGGATGCTGAGAGAAAAATTAACGAGTGGATTGGTACTTGTACCGATATTACCCAACGCAAACAAGCAGAAATAGCGTTGCAACAACTAAATGCCGAACTTGAGCAACGGGTAGTAGAGCGCACTGCACAACAGAGAAAGACGAACGATCGCCTGATCGAAACGGTGAGAAAGCAGCAACAAACCCAACTGGTTCTTTTAGAACAGGCGCAACTACTAGATTTAGCACACGATACTATCATCACCCGCGACTTAAACGGAGCGATCTCTTTCTGGAATCAGGGAGCCGAGTATATGTACGGTTGGACGAAAGCTGAGGCTTTGGGGCAAATCTCATATATTCTCCTAAAATCTCAATTTCCTCAACCCATAGCAGAGATTGAAGCAGAACTGTTAGAAAAGGGTTACTGGGAAGGGGAACTTACCCATTTCAGCCGGAATGCTCAACCTATTACTGTCGCCAGCCGTTGGGTTTTACAAAAAGACAATGCTGGTACACCGATTAAGATTCTAGAAATCAACAATGATATTACCCAGCGTAAACAAGCAGAAGCAGCTATGCGCCAATATGAGCGCATTGTATCCAGTACCAAGGATGGTATTGCCCTGTTAAATCGTAACTACATTTATCAAGTCGTTAATCAAGCTTACCTGGACTGGTGCAACAAACCTGATACCGAAGTTGTGGGAAAATCCAAGCGGGATGTTCTCGGTGAAAAATTATTTGATAATATCATCCAGGATCGATTAAATCGATGTTTAGCTGGAGAAACAATTCAATATGAGCAGTGGTTTGAACACCCTAATCTAGTACCGCAATTTATGAGCGTTACTTATACACCTTACCGTGAATTAGGCGAAACCATTTCCGGCGCGATCGTTAGTCTGCGCGATTTGACTCAACTCAAACAGGCAGAACAAATGCTAGAGCTTCAGGCTGTGATCACCCGAAACATGGCGGAAGGTATTTGCTTAGTCAGAGCCGATAATGGAGTCATTGTCTATGCCAATCCAAAATTTGAGCAGATGTTTGGCTATGACTCTGGCGAACTTAACGATCGCCACGTTTCGATTGTGAACTATGAAAGTGAATCGGTAAGTGCTGAAGATGTAACTCAAGCTATTCGATCTGCCGTCTTACAAAAGGGTGAATCCACCTACGAAGTCCATAATATCAAAAAAGATGGTACTGAATTTTGGTGTAGGGCGACGACTTCTGTATTTCGGCATCCCAAATACGGCGACGTTTTGGTAGCGGTTCAGCAAGATATCACCGAAGAGCAAGCGGCGCTACGCGAACGTAAACACATCGAAGACGCTTTACGCCAAAGCGAAGAAAAGTTTCGTCAGTTGGCTGAAAACATCCAAGCAGTATTTTGGATGACTGATATTCAAAGTCAACAAGTTCTTTATGTGAGCAAAGCCTACGAAACAATCTGGCAAAGGAGTTGCGATAACTTGTATGAAAACTATTCAGAATGGTTAGATGCAATTCACCCAGAAGATCGCCCTCGCGTCGAACTTGAACTCGTTGAACAGGTAAAAACATCGCAATACGATAAAAAATATCGCATCATCCGCCCCGACGGTTCAATTCGTTGGATTCGCGATCGCGCTTTTCCGATCAAAAATGAAGTGGGGGAAATGGTGCGGATTGCCGGAATTGCCGAAGACATCACCGAACAAGAAAAGATTGAGTTGATGAAGAGTGAATTTATCGGCATCGTCAGTCACGAACTCCGCACTCCCTTAACCTCAATTCGGGCAGCTATGGGCTTATTGAATACTGGTATCTACGCTCAAAAACCAGAAAAGTCTAAGCGGATGATTGAGATTGCAGCCATTGAAAGCGATCGCTTAGTGCGTCTTGTCAATGATATTCTCGATTTAGAACGCTTAGAATCGGGTCGAGCTGTTCTAGAAAAAACTACCTGCGAAGCGGCTGATTTAATTGAACAAGCAGTAGCAGGATTGCAAGCGATCGCCAAACAGCAAGATATTACATTTAATATCCACCCTACCGACGTTCAAGTTTGGGCGGCTGCCGATGCCATTATTCAAACACTCACCAATCTATTAGGCAATGCGCTGAAATTCTCGCCCGACAATTCTACGATTACCCTAAATGTCCAACAGCAAACAGATCGCGTACTGTTCCAGATCACAGATCAAGGACGAGGTATTCCAGCAGACAAGTTAGAAGCTATTTTTGGGAGATTTCAGCAAGTAGATGCCTCTGATTCTCGCACCAAAGGCGGCACAGGCTTAGGATTAGCAATCTGTCGTAGTATTATTGATCGGCATGGCGGCCAAATCTGGGTACAGAGTACTGTTGGTATCGGCAGTACGTTTTTCTTTACTCTGCCAATGCCGGGGAGTTAGGGGAGGCAGGGGGCAATCAATTCAAAATTCAAAATTAAAGAACTTCTGCCCAATGACAAATGACAAATGACAAATGACAAAAAAATTATTAATCATAGACGATCAAGAACCTATCCGCGAATTAGTCCAAGCTTGTTTAGAAGATTTGGGTGGATGGAACACGCTGACGGCTGCATCTGGGCAGGAAGGATTAAAAATCGCCCAGACGGAATCTAATATTGATGCTATTTTGCTGGATGTGTCTATGCCTGACATGGATGGTTTTGCAGTATATGCAGAACTTCAGGCAAATTCAGCAACCAAAGCCATACCAATCATTCTATTAACAGCCAAAGTCCAAGGGAGCGATCGCACCCGTTTCGCTCAAATGGGAGTTGCTGGGCTGATTAGCAAACCCTTTGAACCCACCTCAATTTGCGAGGAAGTTGCTGAAATACTGGGGTGGAATCAGTAATATCAGGTTCGGGTGATTACTTATAATAAAATCTATAGCAATCCTAAATCATTTGTGAAAAATTAGATCCCCGACTTCTTCGAGACGCGCATTTTCACAAATCAAATAGGATTGCTATATCAATGTATAAGTGTTTAACCGAAGTTGGCAAATTATCAGAAGTAGGTAGTAAAGATGAACGATGAAAAATTACTAGAACGGATTAAGTTTGACAAAAATATTTTAGCTGGTAAACCAATTATTCGGGGATTAAGAATACCAGTGGCAATGATTTTAGAATTACTAGCCAAGGGTTCTACTAATCAAGAAATTCTTGAAGATTACCCGGAATTAGAACTAGAAGATATACAAGCAGCCTTGTTTTATGCTTATTATCTTGTTTCTCAAGAAGAGGTTTTAGACAGAGTGATTGCTATGAAAAATAAGTTTCGGATTCGTCAGGCTAATTTTGAATAGGTTGCTTAAGAATATTTGAAGAGGTAACAAAAATATTCAATACGAGTGTACTGTCAGAGTTGTACCTACCCACAGAGGCGACACAAGAGTGTCTATTACTAGGTAGAACCCCATACTCTGAGTTGTCTAGGCGTTGCCTCTCCCTTTGGGAGAAGGTTCAGGTACAGGAAGCAGTTAGCTAAATTTAAGATTTGTAACGAAATCTTGTTCTTTATCAGTTCTTTATTTTTGTAATTTATCTTTCTTGCTTATAGAGAAAAATCTTTAAATACCATAGGGAAAGTATATGAAGACTTGTCAGGTAAAACGGTCTGAAGAAGCTATAACCGTTAATTTATTTCCACTCGAAAGTGGCGCTTTCAATAAAATTCAAGACAATTGGCTGGAATTTCTGGATTTGGATTCACAAAACGTGATGATTCGTACTATTTCTTCTCTACAATGGAAGCAAATTGCCGAAAATCCTTTGACTGAAAAAGAATTTTATATTTTAGAAATGATTACTCACGGAAAGAGCAATCTTGCTATTGCTCAAGAATTACATATCGCGGTGGGAACTGTTAAGACACACGTTCGGCATATTTTCTCCAAGCTCAATGTTCGTAAACGCGCCCAGGCTACCGTATTAGCACTGCGTTCTGGTTTAGTGGATTAATACATCATTTTTAGATAATAATTTTGGAATATATGATGAAGATGGACATTTTGGAGGTAGTAAATATAAAAAACAAAACAATATTGCTCATTGATGATGAAGTCAATGTGCGAGAGATTGTGGAACTTTGCTTGAAAGATTTAGCTGGTTGGAATGTACTAACTGTTGATTCTCCATTAGCAGGATTGCCGAGTGTAGTAGGCAATAGTCTTGATGCAATTGTCTTAGATATCTCAATTGGTGGAATAGATAGTTTTAAGTTCATCGATAAACTGAGAAATCATCCAAAGACTCAAGCTATTCCGATTGTGTTGCTAAGTGCTAGAGTCCGGTGGCTAGATTCACAAATTCTCCGAAAATATCAAATTGCAGGTGTAATTCTCAAACCCTTCGATCCAGTCAAACTTCCTGCCCAAATTGCTAAACTGTTAAATTGGGATTATAGTATACCAAATAGCAATTTTTAATTACGCTAAATTTTAGATATTTTGCAATTAAAGTAACAGGTTGAATGCATTTTCTGACAAATAATTTAAATACATTCACATAGCTTTATCGCTCTGTTAGTATCATGCTGTCCAATCGTCTATCGGTTCCTGAAATTGACTTAAAGCAAATCCTTTATAAAATTAGGATGCTGGCTGTAAAAATTCACCAGTTATCTGAATTGAGTGAAATTCTTCAGATTATTGTCAACGAAGCTAGAAAAACTTTAAATAGCGATCGCGCTATTATCTATCGTTTTTTACCTGATGGAGATGGAGTAATAGCCGAAGAGTCTGTAGGGCTTGCATGGAAACCAATTTTGGGACAATTGATTTATGACCCTTGCTTTGATGCTAAATGGGTAGAGCAATATCAGCAGGGGCGGATTGGTGTTATTGAAGATATTAATACTAAACCACTTGACCCTTGTTACAAAAACCTATTAACGAGCTTACAGATTCGAGCTAATTTAGTAGTACCAATTTTAGTCAATCAGCAAAAAATTGATAGAGTTTCAAGTTCCGAACCTCATCTCTGGGGTTTACTGATTGTTCACCAGTGTAGTAGTGCGCGTAAGTGGAGTTCTTTAGAAATTGAGTATCTTCAACTTTTAGCAACAGAATTAGGCATTGCACTTGGACAAGTACAACAGTTTCAAAGCTTAAAAAAGCAGTTACTTGAGCCAAAGTTGAAGTTAAAATCGATCAAAAAAACTCTGCATAGGAATTCTGAAGAATGCATCATAACAGAAACAGCATTACCGAAGAATATATCAGTTGCAGACTTGATGGCATTTGAACGATTACAAACTCCAATTTGGATTTACGATATTGAAAAATTTCAGATGTGGTGGGCGAACTCGGCAGCGCTTTATCTTTGGAATGCTCAAAGTCGAGAAGAATTGCTTAATCGCAACTTCAGTGATGTTTCCGAGTCCACTCGCATTCGGTTGCACAACTATCTGCAAATCTTTCAGCAAGGGGAAACCATCGCTGAAAACTGGACATTTTACCCAGAAGGAAAACCTGTTTCTGTTCGCTGTCTCTGTTCGGGAATTCAAATTAAAAACGGAGAGATGGCGGTATTGGTTGAAGGGACAACAGAAGTTACAAATCAAATCGGTCGAGAAACACTGCGATCGCTTGAGGCACTACACTATACCACCTTGATGATCTCGCTTTACACGCTGGATGGTATACCGTTAATGCAAAACCCCGCAACCTTTACCTGTTATGGGGATATTATGCATCCTAGCTCGTTAAGTGAAAATGTTTTTTTGAGCCATTTTGTAGACTCTGATGTTGGAGAACAAGCGATCGAGGCGATTATTTTAGGTAAAACATTCACTACTGAAACCCAGGTGTTTACAAAACAGGGGATTCGATGGCATGGGATGGATATCCGATGCAGCCGCGATCCCGTAACTGGTGATGCCATGATTCTAGTCAATGAAAAGGATATTACTGAACGCAAACATATCGAAGAAGCCTTGCGAGAAAGTGAGGAACGCTATCGTTCTGTAATTAAAGCAATGGCAGAAGGTATTGTGTTACACCAAGCCGATGGAAGTATTATTGCCTGTAACGAGAGTGCCGAAAAAATTTTGGGACTAACAGTTGACCAAATGATGGGACGAGCTGCCATCGATCCGCGATGGCAAACCGTTCACGAAGATGGTACTTCTTTTCTTGGCGAAAGCCATCCTG
Organism: Nostoc sp. NMS4; assembly: GCF_017115095.1. Lineage (GTDB taxonomy): Bacteria > Cyanobacteriota > Cyanobacteriia > Cyanobacteriales > Nostocaceae > Nostoc. The sequence continues at coordinate 15,553 of NZ_JABXKI010000365.1, forward strand.
CGATTGTCACCTTACGCACCGGACAACCCCGATTTAATGAGATCATGGGAGTTCACAAACCTAATAATCGTCTATCGTGGATTTCTATTAATTCTCAACCACTATTTAAACCAAATGAATCAAAACCTTATGCAGTAGTCGCATCATTTACAGATATCACAGTCCGCAAACAGGCAGAAATTGCACTGCAACAACAAACAGAACGGGAACGGATGGTTTTTGCGATCGCTCAACATATCCGCCAATCTTTAGACTTGGATGAAATTTTAAATACAACGGTTGCCGAAGTCAGACATTTTCTGCAAACCGATCGCGTCGTCATCTACCGCTTTAACCCAGATTGGAGTGGTGTAGCGATCGCAGAATCAGTGGCAGAAGGTTGGCAACCGATTCTAAATATGCAAATTACAGACCCCTACTTTGTCCAGACCCAAGGATTATCTTATCAACAAGGTACGGTCGCAACAACTAGAGACATCTACACCGCCGGATTTAGCCCTTGTCATGTAGAGTTATTAGAAAAATTACAAGTCAGAGCCAAAGTAGTTGTACCAATTTTACAAGGCGATCGCCTTTGGGGTCTTTTGATTGCTCATCATTGCAGCGCCCCGCGTCAGTGGCAATATTGGGAGAGTAAACTGCTTCAGCAATTGGCAACACAAATAGCGATCGCTATTCAGCAATCAGAACTTTATCAAAAATTGCAGCTTGCCAACCAGCAACTTGAAAATATAGCGATGGTGGATCAATTAACTCAAATCGCCAATCGCCGCCATTTCGATAGTGCGCTTGATTGTACATGGCGATATCTTTTACGAGAACAAGGTTCTCTATCACTACTTATATGTGATATTGATTATTTCAAACAATATAACGATACTTACGGTCATGCCGCCGGAGATGATTGTTTACGCCTAGTTGCCCAAGCTTTTAAACAAACTGTCAAACGTTCTACAGATTTAGCCGCTCGTTATGGCGGAGAAGAGTTCGTGGTTATCTTGCCCAATACTTATAGTGATGGGGCTTTTCAGGTTGCCGAAGAAATTCATCAAGCGATACAACAGCTAAATATTCCCCATATTGCATCGGCTGT
>NZ_JABXKI010000264.1:0-7524 GCF_017115095.1 Nostoc sp. NMS4
TACCAGATTGCATATAGTTGATTTAGATGGTGCCAAAGCAGGTAAAGTAGTAAACTTGGGGGCAATTGAAGCGATCGCACGTGCGGTGTCAGTACCCATTGAAATTGGTGGCGGATTGCGCGATCGCACCAGCGTACAACGAGTATTCAATCTAGGCATACAGTGGGCGATTCTCGGAACTATCGCCGTAGAACAACCCCAGTTAGTGCAAGAACTGTGTGAAGAATTTCCCGAACAAATTATTATCGGTATTGATGCCCGTAATGGCCGAGTAGCAACTCGCGGCTGGTTAGAAACCTCAGAAGTTTTAGCAACTCAACTGGCTGTACAAATGCAAGAATTGGGTGCAGCCGCCATAATTTACACAGATATCCACCGCGATGGTACACTTACAGGGCCAAATTTAGAAGCTTTGCGAGAACTTGCAGCCGCAATTTCCATTCCGATAATTGCCTCTGGCGGGGTAAGTTCTGTCACCGACTTGTTGAGTTTGTTAGCGTTAGAACCTCAAGGCGTGACTGGCGTAATTGTCGGACGTGCTTTGTATACTGGGGATATTTTACTCAAAGAAGCATTACGAGCGATCGGGCCTGGACGGATTCAGGATATTCCACCGAATCTCGGTTTTTCTAGCTTTGCTTGAGATTTTCTGTCTTCGCTAAGTTCCCAAATGCAGTCTATTTGTAGACAGTAGTTTTGTTCGGCGTTGCTGATTAAATATATGAATCTTGGAATGGCTAGTGCGAGGGGTAAATAAGTTCGTAGTAAGGACTTTAGTCCTGGATTTTTAAGCACTGAAGTGCTTACTACAAACCCATAATATTTCAGGACTTACGCAACTCGCACAAAAGTCTCGTTGCAGCTGCGGCGCAACATTGATCGCAGAAAACTGTAAAACCCCTTCCTCATCTAACTTTGAATCACACTCTTCGTGAATAAAGTGATGATTTAGTAAATTTTTATACTTACAATCTCTGTGACTGGCAAAATTGGTGTCAGTGCGGCAAAGCCACAGCTTCAGTATCAACTACCAGAATGTCTGTGAGTTGATGTTTTTTGGTTCGCTCTACTCTTGGGTCTTTGATGTCAGAGAAATGCTCCACTAAACTCTGTTGAATAGCTCCAATGGATTCTATCTCTGTAGACCTTCGCCCTGGACGAGAACTTTCCTTGGCTTGAGCAGATTTTATTTCAAACCCCTCACAGATAAAGCTTTATTCCTTGAGTTTTTCGACTACAGCATGGAAGTCATCTCACTTATCTTGCTCTGATGTCAAGTACGTTTTTTATCCCGTTGGCTATGCTTGTATTGCTGAATTTGTCAAGTCAATTTTATACTAAATTAGATGATCTTACCCTGCATTTAAACCGCAAATCTTAACTACAAATATAATAAGTAATAAAAATATTATTATCCTAGTTAAAGTGTGATAATAGTAAGCATCTAATAAGTGCTTGATATCGCAAAAAATCAATTACTTTTTCGGATTCAAAAGATAGATTTAGGGTAGTTTGTAACTCCCCTGCTGCCTCTTAGCCCTTAGAAGATGTTTGAAAAGTCTTCTTATCGGTAACAAAACGTTCTAGATCCCCCTAAATCCCCCTTAAAAAGGGAGACTTTGATTCCGGTTCTCCCCTTTTTAAGTGGGGTTATGGGGGATCTAAAAGTGCCTAAAGTCACCGCGAAACACTTTTCAAACATCCTCTTACGAAAAGACTTCTTCAGCAAATCTCACTTATTAAATTACCGCGTGGTGGGGCTTCGCCCCACCGCATTTTGTGCGAGTTGCGTAAGTCCTGCCTAAAATTCTTGCTCAGTACGGCGTAAGCTGCTACGCAAGCTTTAAGCATCAGCCAAACACAAAGCGCAAATTTATCACCGTCATGGTCATAACCTTTTTACCGACTGGCTATCTGCACTTTAAAAATAGGCTCTAAGTCTTGAGGATAATAAATCATGTGTGGAAATTTTGGATTGGTAGGGAAAAGAAAATCCGAAGATGGCAATGAACTTTTACCAAAAAGATTTGTAGAAATTTCTCAAAAAATGGGTCACGAAACTGAAGTTCGTGGCGAACAAGCAGGCGGCGGATTGGTTTTTGGCTGCGATAAAAATAACCAGATTTTATTAGTTGGCAAAAAAATAGTTAATCTCAAAAGAAACAATTTAACAAAATCTTTAGAAACTGCCTTTGCTTGGGTCAGAAATAAAGCGGTTTTAGAAGGGATAAAACCGCTAGAATCGACAATAATGGGAGCTTGGCATTATCGCTATGGAACCAGCAGCGCCCCTTCTATTTTAGAAACCCATTGGCACGAATGGACGAGCGCGAGATATGCCTCGGTTTGGCAAGTTAAAAACGGCGAATGGGTACGTACCACAAAAAACGTCAACCATCGCATTACCCACAACGGAGACTTTGATGCTTGGACGATTTTTGGTAAAGCGATCGCAAATGACAAACTGGGTTTGTGGTTAGAAAGAGTATTGCATACGCCCAATGCAACTTCTGCCGACTCCCCAAAAATTGCGGGAATGATGGATTTATTAATTGCCAAGGGAATGTGGGATGCCTCAGTTAGACTTGCCTATCAACTGACTATTGCCAATGCAATTGAGGATGCATTTGGAGGAGAGGAAGCGTCTAAAGATGGGCCAAATACAGCGCCCTCTGAGGAAAAACTCAATAGCTGGTCCAAGATATTCGATCGCGTCTTTGAGTTTTACGCAACGCTTTTTTCAAATACAGACCAGCTTTTATACGAAAAATACCTCGATCGCTTTGAAGAAGATGTCTTGTGGGAAATCAGTAAAAATAGCGAGATCGCGCAATGGTCGCCGCAAAACCGAACTGCCTTTGTCAAAACAGCAATTTATAGTTTCTTTCACAACGATTCTTATCAAGCAACAAAAATCTTTATCTCAAAAGCGGAGGGGAGTTTTGGTTTAGTAGTCGCTTCTACCTTAGACCAAGAAAGGCTGGTAGTAAGTTCAAAAGGTCAGCCAATTTCCATCGGTTGCAACAGACCGCAAGAATATCTAGTCTATGCTTCCGAACCCGCTGCCGTCAATGCCGTTTTGTTTGGTTTTTCGGAGTCTTGGCGTTTGGATCTCGATCAAAAAAATGGAGAAATTGCCTCGATTTCCTATAACGATGTTACTGTCTATTCTATGAGTGCGGGACGCGATCTGCTGAAATCGGAATTGAGGTCAAGACAAATCCCGATGGCAGACAATCCCAGCATCAAACCTCACAAAACAGAAACTAAAGATCCGGTCGAACGAGACATTCGAGAAATTCCACAGATCATGAGAGAAATTGAGGTATCTTGGCGCGATAGTTGGTCTTTTAACCGTCAAAGCGCCGATTATCTCGCCAATATTTTCATCGAAAAAGCACAGCGTTTTCAAGAAAAGCGCCAGAAAGTGATGCAAGCAGGAATAACGGAAATAGGGCATTCCAAAGCTGTCGATCTGCTCATTACTGGGGTAGAAAGTAGTCTATGGATTGGCGAAAGATTCGCTGAAGATTTAAAAACGATCTTCCCTTGTTTGCATGTCAAGACAATTTCTTCCAACGAACTTTTAAAAATCCTACAACACGACTTTAGTGGTCTTAAATTAGGAGAACGCTCGCTGGTGCTGGCGATTAGTCAGTCAGGCCAAACCTTTTCTACTCTACAGGCGACTAACGCCTGTGAGCAACTTCACCAAAAAGGAATTATCGGCCAGGTTTTTATTATGACCGAGGAATTAGATAGTCTCATGGGAGGCGCGATCGGTCAAACTCATGGCAATAGGACTGTTTTTGGGAGCAGAATTTTCACCACGAATAGCGGACGCAGAACTGCCGAACCCTGTACCCTCTCAACTGCCGCATTGCAACAAACCCTGACAGAATTACTGTTGTATCTCGCTAAACGAATGCTACAAGGATGCCCCAATTATAGGCCTCTAGGTATGATTTTATCCGAAGAAAGCATCCTAGAACTAGAACTAATTAAGGATAACTTTATCTATCAAAATATTGTCACCATTACGGGAACCACTGCTGGCAAAGGGATAGTTAAATCCCCCGAGCATGAAAAACTCGTTAGAGGAGGCCGCCAATGGGCGATGCACATTATAGAAACGCCGATTGTTTGGGGAATTCATGCATTATATGTGTTGATAACGGTTGGCTGGACAATTCCTTTTGGTCAAACAATTCCACTGGCAAATACCCTTTTTCGTTTGGTTCTCTGGGTAGCTGGTTTGCAGGGCAATTCATTTTTATTAACGTTTGTTGCGCCTGTTATTACTTTGGCAGATATTGCTATCTACGTCTTCGGCCCTTGGTTGTGGACGTTGGCACTGCGTTGTTTTCAAGGTCGGCAACTTTTGGCCCGTACAGGAAAAAGAACTTTAGTAATTGGCGATTTACCTTGGGTACACCAACTTTTGAAATCTTATATCAGCAAACTGTTTTCTCTTAGTTATGGGATTGCTTCTGTTGAAGTACATAGCGATAATCCCCAAGATCAGATGTTGCATCGCTTCGGACATCGTATCGTTAGAGGGACGTTGATTTTTCTTGGCGTACCCGACGGACGCAGAGGTCAGATGCAAAAACAAGAAGAAAATGTAACGATTATGACGGGCAAGCAAGCCAATGGCATTAGAAATTTCGGTGCAGGGCCAGAAATTGTGACAGTTGGACACAATCCAATGCTTCAAGGTCAGGGACATGAGACGATAATTTTGTGGAGCGATATCGATTCCTTCCGCCAAAAAACCAACATACCAATCGGAGAAAAGGAAATTGTTGAAGAACTAAGAGAATCGCGTTTTAGCTCCTTTGAGCGTTTGCTGGCAGGTTATGTCTTCTTCTGGGCATTGGCGAAAAAGGTCGCTTCCTTTCTTCCAATACTGCAATATCAACACTGGAAGTCTCAAAGCCGAACAAAAATTATGACTACGGCTTCGCCTGTATCAGCAGTCAATCTTGACAGTCTTGGGGACTCCCAGAAAATAAAATATCCAGTTACTAAGTAAGAATAATAATCATTATTAGGGTGGTGGGCATCTTGCCATTGGTGTCAAGTTAAAGCCTCAGTTTAAAAATCAGCAAGGCCTTCTCTGGACTGAATTTATATTCATGCTTTCAGTAGATGCAATTATGACCTTGCAAATGCAATGATATATATATTGTCAAACAATAAATAGTTGCTATTGTTCAGATAAAAATTCAGACTCTAGTAACTTTGGTTTTGAGACAATTGTTTGATGTTTTGAGAAGGTAACACAATGAATAAAATCCTAAAACGCGCACTTTTACCCAGCCTCATGGCAGCAAGTTTAGCTGGTGTCACCTTAGTTCCTGCCAAACCCGCAGCTGCTGATGACCAAGTACTAAGAGATGCAGGTATTGGGGCTGTTACCAATGTTGTAACCGGAGCAGTTAGGGGACGGCATAATGTATTAAGAAATGCTGCTAGCGGTGCTGTCACCGGTGCAGCTGTCAATGGTGCAAATGGTCTGAGAAAGACTCACAATCGCCGTCATCGCAACGCTGTTCAAGATGTCGGAGTCGGTGCAGGAACTAGCGCGGTAACTGGTGTAATTACTGGCGATGGCAAAGATACCCTTGGCAATGCTGTTGATGGTGCTGCTGTAGGTGGAGCAATCCATCTGCTAACCAATCACTAATAATTCGTAAATTCATCAGCTGAAATACTTTCCCAACGGTTAACGAAGTTATCCCTCCCTAATTCCTCTGGTTCTTCCTAAAAGGATCAAACCCAACCTCTTTTTTCTCCTAGTAGGGAAGGGAGGTTGGGATATTTTATGTTGAGAATTATCCCACCGTCAGGATCGGATAACGTTAGGCTTAATACTAACTAATCCCTAGCCCTTCAATGCCTTTCTAAAGTTTCGACGATAAGATTGATTTGTAATAAACAAAGCAGGCCATAGCAAAGATAAACCAATCCGATTGGTCAAAGTTGGATTGAAATTAGTCCGTCCAAACCCATTCCAAAACTTCCAAACGCCGCCTCCGTAAACCCCGATCAAGGCAATAAAAATTAAGGTACTCATTCCCATCAACTCCAGCTAGTCACTGACAGAATTTAAGTTAAGTTTTAGCACATGAGGTAATCACCTGATAAGCGATACCGAGAAGGTATGACAAAACTCCCCAGTTTTTAATATCTAAGTCAGTTAAATGTTGCTACAAATGGGCAGCAGAGACATTTATTCTACTTATCATAACTTTCTGGTATGCCGACTGGTGATAAACCTGCGATCGCTCGTAAGTTTTGGCAGCGAATCAACTCAGTAAAATTGAAACTGGAACGCCCTTCAATTTTGGCTACCGCTTCAATTGCAGATAATAGATGCTGTGCTGCTTCAACTTCTGAATAACCGCGCCGTTGTGCGATTTTAATTGCGGCGGCATCGGCATTTAACTCCGACTCTTGAGATTTATTAGTGCGCCAGATCCGAAAAGCCGCGATCGCACTTAATCCCCCAGCTACGACTACACCCACTACATCTGACTGTGCTGCTTCCAAGAATCCGCCTAACAGCCCAGCCAACACCACACCTTGATAAATGTCGGGTTTAAACCACTTCACCCCCGTCAACCAGCTAACCATCTGCAACAGCAGCAAGTCTCGTTGCGGCTTTGGCAAGCGTCGCCACAAATCAAAATTAATATATATCGGTCGCGCTTGGTTCCACGGTTGGGGAAAGGAAGCATCAATCACTTTTGCTTGCTCTGGCTTACTAACGATTTTAGTCGTCATCCGCCCAGAAGCCGGCATCACATCTAACAAACGGCGAATTTCAACATTTGGCTCCATAACTTTAATTATTAGCCATAATGTGCATAGTAACTAGGTGTGTAAAAAATAAACTTTTCGTGTTAACCTTTGATTTGTGCGATGCTCTCGCAGTCTTGAATAGATTCAGATCGAGCCTTGAAGAAGAATCCAGAAGCCAAAATTCAGGAGTCAGAACAAGAAAGTGGAGGATTCAGACCCACCACTAATTGTAGACCGCTAAATTTTCACTTTTAGGGGGTGCAAAAACGCCGCTTATTCATTCGCCACTTGCACAGAATTCAATTCTGAATTCTGGCTCCTGACTCCTGAATTCTGCTTTGATAAGAATATTGATTAAGCAGTTTGATAATGTGGCGGGATTTTAAGAGTATTCATTTGCCGCCAAATTCAAAACCTGAAAGTTTTGGATCGCCATTAAGACTATATTTGTAACTATATGGACGCTTTTGCTCCCCTCCCACCTGAATGGACGAATAAGGCAATACACGCTTATGATTTTTGCTGTCCTAACTGCCACTCAAGTAGCCTAGAAGCTGAAAAAGTTTGGCTAAATCGGCGATCGCCTGTACTTACAGAAGACCATCGTCGCAAATGGCAAGAGTTCTACTACTGTCACTGTGGTTCTGTCTGGTGGGCTTGGAGTAGCGATCGCCCGCCAAAAGATATACCGAATCAACCAGATTACAATCCTACATA
>NZ_JABXKI010000264.1:7771-16515 GCF_017115095.1 Nostoc sp. NMS4
GTAGTATTGCCGGCGACATTTTTGATGCTACCACCAGTAACTTTGGGTGATTGACCAAAGATAACACCTAAAACGTTACCTTCGCCACCAAAGTCTTTCAAAGCAAGTGCGCCAGCCCAGTACCAAATATCTGCATCTGCACCTGCATTAGCACCAGTAAGCGCATCAGCAGTTGTATAACCTCCCCAACCACTAAGAGCCAACTGAGGACTAAATTGGAAGGTAGCTTCTACACCGTAGTTATTGGATTGTGTACGAGTGTTAGCCCCAAAGGGAGTGTTGGCAAAAATACTACCTGTACCTTGGAAAAGGTTATTAGCCGCACCATCAGTTTGATAAGTGCGAGCGTAAGTTAGACCAATATTAAACGCTTTGGTGGGTTGGAAAGATAACTGACCAAAGATCGCGTTATCACCATCAAACAACCCATTATTCAGGGTAGGGTCATTAGCAGTCCTAGCTATATAAGCACCACTCAAGCTGATAGCGCCTTTAGGATTTAAAGTAACAGTTACACCAGCGCCACCTTGACCTTGACGATATATGGGGCTGAAACGACCATACCGTGAGAGCGCACCTCTACCAGAGCTTGCAAAGTCAGAGTTGAAGTTATTGACGTTTTCGTATAATTCAGCACCAGTAGCATCAATTTTGACACGCACTGAGTCAGTCAAGTTGAAAGCATAGTTGATTTTATCGATGACAACAGAGTTGCCGTTATCTCCATCAAAACCTAAGCGGCTCATGTTAGTACCAGTACCACTACCCAATGCATCATTACCACGATTGGAGACGATATTGCCAGCATTCAGCCGGATTTGTAACTGGTCTTTACCAGTGAAACTGCTGTACAAGTTCAAACGAACGCGATCGCTAAAAGTGGTGTTATAATTCAAGTCTTGAGTAGGATTCCCACCACGAGCTGCTCTATTATCGCCAAAAACGTCAGACACGGCGAAAATTGCTTCCCCAACCAACTTGGTGGTAGTGGAGAACTGGTTAGCTTCCAACTCAGAAGTGCGGGCTTCTAGTCCATCAACGCGACCGCGCAGAGTTGCTAGTTCAGCAGAATATTCTTCTTGTAAACGCTGTAAAGTAGCTAAATCTTGTTTGCTGACCAAATCGGCAGTAGCTGTAGCAATCAGTTCGTTAACCCGGTCTAAACAGGCATTCAAACCTGCGGCAAATTCATAACGGGTTAAAGCACGGTTCCCACGATAGGTACTGTTAGGATAACCTGCAATACAGCCGTAGCGCTCAACTAGAGATTGTAAAGCTTGGAACGCCCAATCTGTAGGCTGCACATCCGAAAACTGCGAAACCGATGTCACCTGACTCATGTCGTTAGACTCTTGAGTGTCAGATAACTGGGCAACATTTGTTACCGGTTCCTTGACTTCAGCAGCTAAGGCACTATTCGCAACGAAAAATGTAGCAGCTAAAATAACCGGACTAACCTTAAAAAGATTCCAGAATTGTTTGGTCATGTTTTTAATCTCACTCACACCTACAATAATCCAGTCACGAGAAGTGCTTTAAACACTTTCTTTTCGTGGATTTTACACACATTCACAGCCACGATTATACCTCTATCCTGTGATTTTTACAAGCAATTCAGTTAACATAGTGCTGAACTATAGTTTTGAATTAATTTATTTGGTAAGCGCAAGATAATGCGGCGTTTGTGACGTAAAACTGTTCCTTCTTCCTCTAGCTGCTGTAGGAGTCTGGTAACTGTTACTCTTGTAGTATTTAACACTTCAGCAATATCTTGATGGGTAACATTTAAATCAATTAGCTTGCCCTTATCTACGTCACGTCCAAATTTTTCACTTAACCACACTAAAAATTGCCATAAGCGTAGCGAAATTGGTTTTCGATGCACAATGCTTAGTAGATCCTCGGATTGTTGAATATGAGACAACAAAGCATTAATATTTTGATGCCACAAATCAGCTGGCACAATGCTTACTTCCACACCTGTGAGACATTCAATCTGGTAGGGCTTGACTTTAGACAAAGGATAGCCAATCAGATCCCCCAGTCCCCAATAACCGAGAGTGATGAATGTTCCATCTTCACTCCACGTTAAGGTACGAACTGCACCGTATTCAATGCGCCAAAGTACGTCATTTTGTGGTGGAATTACCTCCCGCCGGCTAAATATCTGCTGGGATAATTGTCTGCTGAAAGCAGAGCTATTTGACACGGCAGAAGAGTTTGAAGTAGGACTTGGGGAATACATCATTAACCGTGGCTACACAATTATCAGGGAATCTCGCTATTTACAATCATTAAGAAACACTAATAATTTGTATTAAATTTTACCTGTATATCTGAAAGTCTATTTTTATCAATTAGAGCTAGGGACTAACTCAAAATATTCTGATAACAACTTTTGCTTAAGATATCTATCAGTCAGATAGAGCCAAAATTTTTAGTTGTTTATCCTCTACTTTAATTCTGTAAGTTTAAGAACAGGTAAGCTTTTAGTAAAATATTGAATTAACTTATTTTTAATTATTTGGTATTTTCTGAAGACGAAGTAAGTATGTAGGCGTGAATAATTATAAAAACAGTAGGTTGGAATGGTGCTTACTAAATCGTTGGATTTAGATCCCTGACTTCTTGTAGACACGGGAGGGTAGAAGTCGGGGATCTGGGCGGTATATCAATTAGGAGCGTTGACCGGTGACAATATATGCTACCCTTTGACCAATATTCGTAGCATGATCTGCCATGCGTTCCAGACAACGAATTGCCAGTGCCAGCAGTATAATTGGCTCGACGACACCAGGCACATCTCGTTGTTGGGCTAAAGTCTGATAAACGTGATCGTAGGCATCGTCTACAGTATCATCTAGATGCTTTAAACGGCGGCCACCAGCTTCGTCGAAATCTCCCAAAGCCTTTAAGCTTGTTGCTAGCATCGCCTGGGCGTGAAGGGACATAGCTTCAATGTCGGGCATTGACGTATGAGGCGTGTAAGGAAAAATTTTGATCGCAATCTCAGCTAAATCCTCAGCATAATCGCCAATACGCTCTAAATCTCGCACCAGCTGCATAAAAGCACTCAAGCAGCGCAAATCGGCAACCGTAGGCGCTTGTAGGGTCATAATAGCCGTACAGTCTGATTCGATTTGACGATAAAAGCGATCGATCTTTTTATCTAATCGGGGGAGTTCTTCAGCTGCTGTTAAGTTACGAGTAAATAACGCTTGGTGGCTGAGGCGAAATGATTGTTCTACCAAAGCACCCATGCGTAATACATCCCGTTCTAAGCGCCTAATGGCGCGTGCGAGTTGTGGTCTTTGAGGATTGGGAGTATAATCGACGGCTTTCACACTTGTTGTCTCAAAGGTGAAGATATTACTAACTATAGTCTTGGGTTGGGGAGTTTGCCATAACTTCAGGAAATTGGAGTTGCATCCACGCACCACCGGTTTCTGGATGGTTCATCGCTTTGATTGAACCACCGTGAGCAATTAGAATTTGCTCAACGATCGCTAATCCTAATCCATTACCAACGATCGCGCCTGTGGAGTTACTATCTTGGGGGGAATGGGTTCGTGCCTTATCTCCTCGATAAAATCGCTCAAAAACGTGGGGTAAATCTGTTTCAGAAAACCCGACTCCAGAATCAATAAGATTTATTTCCAAGATTGGGGAAGCAGGATCGTTATCGTTTGTTGATAAGATTTTCGCTTCAACATAAATACTTGTGCAAGGAGGACTGTACTTAATGCTGTTGTCTAGCAAGTTGAGAAAAACTTGGTAAATCCGGGCTTCATCTGCCTTAATCCAGAGATTTTCGGGGCCAGAATAAGAAAAAGACAGATGTTGACGCACTGCCAAAGGTTCTAGTGTTTCCCAAACAGATGCAATCAGCGATCGCAATTCTACAGCTTTGCCTTGCAACTGCATATTTGGGTTTGCTTCCATTTGGGTAAGGTCTAACCAGCTTTGCACTAAGTTAATCAGCCGATCAACTTCTTGCATGAGGCGGTTAACCCAACGATTTAAAGGTGGTTCTAAGCGGATTTGTAAAGTTTCTACAACTAAGCGAATTGAAGTTAGCGGCGTTCTGAGTTCGTGTGCTAGATCGGAAAAAGAGCGATCGCGTATTTGATTTATATCTAATAGGGGTTGACAATTTTCTAAAAATACTCCTACTTGTCCATTAGGTAAAGGCAAGCTATAAGCCCGCAAAGCCAGAGATTTTATTGTTGCCATCTCTGCCGCATCATCACAAGATGGATGAAATATCCACTCTCCCGTCTGTGGTTTTTGCCAATCACGAGTTTGCTCAATTAAATGGTCGAGTTCATAAGACCTGACCAACTCTAACAACAAGCGTACCTGTTCTGGTTGCCACCCTTGCAAATACAAAATCTCCTGCGCCTGTCGATTACACCACAGCAGTTGATTTTCCTCATCTACCTGCAAATATCCCACTGGTGCAAAATCTAGAAGCTTTTGGTAAGTTTGCAATGACTGCTGCAAATCTTGCCGCTGCTGCTTCACCATCGCTATTTCTTGCCGCAACCCAGGAATCAGCAGCAGTCCCATCTTGTCAGAATGCAAGGTTAACGGTCGGAGTAAGCGGCCCAGGTAGCGGTTAAGTTGAACCTGTTGCCAAACCCAAAACCCAATGCCTACCGCTAAACCCAGAAAAAATCCCAATAAAAGCATTTGAGTTGTTAGTTTCTTGGTGACTACTAAAAACTAACAACTATCTAAACTAATTATCCAAACCTATAGCCAAAACCTCGCACAGTCACAATATATTCGGGATGGCTGGGGTCTTCCTCTAATTTTTCCCGCAACCACCGAATATGAACGTCTACAGTTTTACTATCGCCGACGAAATCCGGCCCCCAAACCTGATCGAGCAATTGTTCCCGTGACCATACCCGGCGGGCATAACTCATAAACAGTTCCAGCAAGCGGAACTCTTTAGGGGAAAGACTCACTTCTTGACCGCGAACCAGCACGCGACATTCTTGGGGATTTAAGGAGATATCCTTAAATTTTAATACTGGTATTTGTGGCAAATTACTTAGGCGTTGGCGGCGGAGTAAAGCGCGACAACGAGCAACTAACTCGCGCATACTAAAGGGTTTGGTCAGGTAGTCATCTGCACCCACTTCTAACCCCAAAACACGGTCAGTTTCACTACCCTTAGCACTGAGCATTAAAATCGGTACTGGGTTGCCTTGATGACGCAGCAAACGGCAAATATCTAGACCATTGATTTGCGGCAGCATCAAATCAAGAATGACCAGATCGAAGGGAAGTTCCCCTGAATTGGTTTCAAAACTTTTGAGATATTCTAAAGCAGACCGCCCATCGGGGGCGGTTATCACCCCGTAACCTTCTTCTTCCAGGGCTACAGCTAGCATTTCCTGGATTAATTCTTCATCTTCTACTACTAGAATACGGCTGGTTTGGCCAATGTCCGTTCTGGCAGAGTACTTGGTCGATTCGCTGGTATACATTGATATCACAAAAGTCTAGGACTGTGCTTGTATCAATTAGGATGATCGAGTCTATTATCTCCCCTTACTGCAACCACGCTTCTACTAGGGTTAATTACTTTAGGTTTTCTTTACAAAAAGTAACATATACCAGGGCAATCTACTAAATTATAAATTACTGTGGCTGCAAGGTTCTAATAGTTTTTTAATTAAGGACTGACTTTTCGATTCTGTCTTCACAAGATTCAAAGACATTATTGATTGCATGAAGATTATCTTGACAGAGGAGATTAGGTTAGGTATATTTATCTTAGTACAAAAATACTATTAAGTCCCCAAGGGAAAACTATACTTGAAAAACAGAAGGACATATATGTGGAAAATTCGTACCCACTAAGTCTCAGATGTGGATCATTTCAGTATTTCCACTGCGTTAAAAATGTTGATTAAAAGGCTACTCTGATGTCTGCATAGGGTAGTCATTGGTATGGCTTGCTACCCAATAAATCATTTGCCTATTGAAGGGAGTTGGAAGATGACTACAGTTGGAGTCAAGGACAGCAAACAACAACTAATGCAAGCATTTCAACAAATTATTATCCAAAGAAAAAAACTTGAATCTAAAATAGCAACCAAACAAGAGGAAGCAGAAAAGGCAAAAAGTCAAGAAATTCTGCAAGTAGCTTCTGCATATACCGTTGATAGTATTGTCAAAGGTTTAGCTGATTTACAATTGGAGTTTGGTAGTATTCTCAATGGATTATCTGAAAAACTAGCTCAGGAAAATTCTAAGTTAGATGAATTAAACCGAGCTATAGAAATTGAAACCCAACGTCTACAAGAACTGCAACAAATCAGAATTGTCGCGGATACTTTAGATGTTTTAAGTCAAGAACACCAAGAAAAATTAAAAATTCTTGAACAAGATACTATTAGCAAAAGGGAAGCACTAGAAAAAGAAATTACAACCAGGCGGAAAGAATGGCAAAAAGAGCAAGCGGAGTATGAAGAAAAACTCCAAGCATATAATGATTTATTAGCCAAAGATCGCCAGAAAGAACAAGAAGAATTTCAGTATAAGTTAGAAAATAATCGTAAACTCAATACAGACAGCTACGAGGGGATAAAGCGCCAACAACAAAGAGAAATACAAGAAAATTCTCAAAAGAAAGAGAAAGATTGGACAGAACGAGAAAAAATCTTCGCTGAACGCCAACCACTCTTTGCAGACTATGAACAAAAAGTAACTACATTTCCTAACGAACTTGAAGAAGCCGTTAAGAAAGCTAGAGAAGAAGCAATTAAAGAAACCAGCCAAAAAGCTAAAATCGAGGCTGATTTATTTGAAAGAGAATGGGAATCTAACAAACAGAGTTATGAACAAAAAATTCAATCTCTGGAAGAAACAATTAAGAAACAATCTGAGCAAATAGAAGGGATTTCTGCTCAATTGCAAACTGCGTTAAAACAAGCACAAGACTTAGCTATGAGGGCTTTTGGTAGTTCTAATCCTAAATAGTTGTGAGTTCGTAGCATCTTAATCATTTTGAATTCCTGAAGAGGAGGTTTGTTGTGGTGGGGAAAAAACCGACTGATAAGAATACTAAAGTAGAAATTCTTCAGGCGTATGAGGAGTTAGCAAAAGAAAAAGCAGCACTGAAATCAGAACTCGATAAAGTTGCCCAAGAAAACCAGTCTGGAACTAAAGAACAGCCTAAATTAGAACAAAAAACAGCTATAGCTATGAATCAGCTTTCTAGTGTCCAAGAAAAAATGAACAATACAATTGAAAGCTTGGCAAAAATTCAATTAGGTTTTGGCAGTGCTGCTAATGAATTATCGGAACAGCTAACCACAAAAGCCTCTAAATTAGAAGAAATAAGGCGAACTTTAGAAGAAGAAATTCAACAATTAACACAACTGCATAATTTAGAAGTTTCTGATGATATCTTGGATACTCTCATCCAAGCCTATGAAGATAATACTAAAGCTTATCAGGAAGAATATAGCCAACGTTCTGAAGTGTTATTCCAAGAAATACTAGAGCAAAGAAATACTTGGGGAAAAGAACAAGAGGAACAGCAACGGGCGATAAAAGAACGGAATGAAAACTTGAATAAAACTCGGCAACGCGATGCAGCAGAGTACAAGTATAATCTAGAACTTCAGCGGCAACTGCAAAATGACGAATACGAACAAGAGCAGAAAGCGCTATATAAGCAATTGGAAGAATCACTACAAGAAACAGAAAAGCAGTGGGCTGAACGGGAGAAAGAAATTTCTGAGAGAGAGAAACAATTTGAAGAGTTAAAAGCTAAGGTAGAGGCTTTTCCGAAAGATAAAGAAGCAGCTATCAAAAAAGCTACAGAAGAAGGCAAAGGCATCGCCCACTACCAAGCTAAAGTAAAATCAGATTTATATTCTAAGGAAGTGGAAGGGCAAAAGCGTTTCTATGAACAAAGACTGCAATCTTTAGAACAAACTATAACTAATCAAGAGACGCGCATTCAAAATCTTTCTAAACAACTTGAATCCGCTCTCAAACAAGTTCAGGATTTGGCAGTTAAAGCTATTGAAGGTACTTCAAATGTTAATTCATATCAGGCAATCAAAGAAATAGCCTTAGAACAGGCAAAGACTCAAGCAAAAAATAAATAAGCTGATTTATTTTTGATGAAAATTGCAGAGACTTAATTGAATTTAAGCCTCTGCAAGTAACTATAATGCTTTTTATTCAGTTTTCTTTGGTTTTTTGAGGTCTGGGGGAGGTTGTACTTTTTTCTTCTTCGTTGGGCTAGCCTGCGTTTGCTTTAATGCTTTGTTGGAATTTTGTTCTTGACTAGACATAATACTAAGTTTTGGTATTTACATTACGGGTATTATTGATTACATAAATATATCACAGAGAATTTAAGTTTAACTAAAACAACTTAGTAAATAATGTTACCTCTGTAGCAACCTTCACTTTTAAGGGGATAAATACAAAGGTCATGGTAATTATCCATAATATAATTAATAAAAATATTTTAATAATCGGGTTAAACGTAGTGGGTAGTTTAGTGCATAAAATAAGCGATAAATCGCTTACTACGAGCTATACAATGTATCGGCGATTTTACTCCAATAGTTTTAGGATATGTTTTGGAATATAATTCCAATTCCACTTGGGATTATTCTCTATGTTGATATCCTCCAGTAATTTCAAATCGCAAATACTATCTGGCAAAAACTCTAACATATTGTCACGAGCATCTATATATCGAAGAT
>NZ_JABXKI010000192.1 GCF_017115095.1 Nostoc sp. NMS4
CAAGAACACCTGAAGAGAAGGAGGAATTGAGAGGCAGAATAATGCAATTGCTGTCAGACAATAAACCCAGAAATTATAAGGAGATTGAGCAAGAATTGGGCATAAGCCATGTTTGCTTTGAGTTGGATCGATTAATTCATTTAGAAGAAGTATTTCGATTTAACTTGCCAGCACGGGGAAAATATTCATACTACAAAGTAAACAGTCCCTACTTTAGAAGCATTATTTATGTCGAGAATGAAGAGAATAAGATAACAGCCTGCTATCGCCCATATAGCAAAGCGGATTATTAAACTTTGAAATTAAGTAGTAAGGTGCGATTTCACCTGGGGAACATAAAGAAGCTGGCATATCTCAGCCAGCTTTTTTGTATTTTACCAATACTGATGATATCGGCGAACAGCGTAGATATATAAGCTATAAAGATTATTAAAACCCTCCAATTTTTTATCTGATACATAAAGCCTATATTCGTGAAAATTCTCGTAGCTATAGCTTCCTTTGTTCCTCACAATTCGATAGCCTGTATGATTTATTCTCTGCTGAATGTATTTTATGGTTAGTCTCATTTTTATTTATCAGGATTCTTTTCTGCGTTCAGTTTTATCTTAAAATATTTCCTTGAGAGCTTGCTGTCTCCTCTATTAGGATAGTTTTTACTAGTTTCGTAGACAGTAATTAACCCTCTTTTCTCCATCTCCTCAAACAGCCATTGCCAACGCTCCAAATCCTCAGAAGTGGCACTGATACGGATATCATTTATTTCTCCCATTGTTCGCTGATTCCATCTAAGAAGGTAGCGGTTTTTGATTTCCAATCTTGCTGAATCGTACCACCTTGATGTTCTTTCTCTAAAACTTTGATTACATCTTTCCGTGCATCATCTGATATCCAATCATCAGAGTTGGGGTACATCTCTAAAATTTTCTCTTTGATAATAGTTGCACTTATTTTTAATCCTTTCCTTTTTAATCTTGTATAAATAGTATTTGCCTCAGTTCGCAACTCATCTTTTGATAATTGCTTGCCTGCCTGGGGAGAAATTACATTTTCCTCTGTCAGTTCAGGTGCGATCGCATCTTCTTTGTCTTGGAGCATAGGGGAAATGGCATCTTGGTTTGTCATTTCCCCTATGACCGGGGGAGACTCTAGCCTTTCTCCTTGATTTTGTTCCAAAAATTTGACCCTAGTTTTTAAAAACTCAATCTCATTCTCTAACTGGCTTTTCACTTCGTTCATTGCTGTGGCTAGATATGCCGTCCTATTATCAATTTCATCTCTAATTAGTTCGCGGTCAATCGTCCTTGCACTTACTGCTTGGTCAATCTTCTCTGTTATTAATTCTTTGATGTTTGCATTGTGTACAGGCTTGTTTACAGGCTTTGCCCCTATTGCATCCCTTACTAGCCGTGCAATTGTTTGGTTGAGGCTTTCATCTGATTCTTGGAATGCTTGCAGTAGGTCGATTTCAGGGTTATACAGTCTAATAGAAAAAGTCTTGCTTTCCATTGTTTACAGCATTGTGTGCAACTTGTGTACAAATCATATTATAGGTGGCAATGTTTACGGCTGCAAGCATCTGTATATAAGCTGTATACCTTTGTTTACTGCTGTGTACAAGTGTATACAAAATTCATCAAATCTTCTATTTTCCGGCATTCATAGCATCCTATAGTGGTCAAAGGGGCATTAGGACACTATAAAAGTATGGCTACAGCAAGAAAATCAAAAATAATTGACACAAACACGGTGGTAATTTATTGTCGAGTGTCCACTGATCAACAAGAGAAATCGGGGCTAGGGCTGGAAGCACAATTAGACTTGTGCAGGCAAGTAGCCCAACAATTAAATCTAGAAATTATTGGCGAATTCTCCGAGACAATTAGCGGCAAGGCAGACCCCAAAGAACGACCTATTTTCTGTCAAGCCGTGACATTAGCACAAATGAATGGATCGAAGATTTTAGTAGCTAAACTAGACCGCTTCAGTCGTGAAATGTATCATGTCAGTGGCTTTACCCAAAAATATATGTGGGGTAAGGAAACGCCCGATTTATTAATAGCTTCATCGCCTAAAATGAGTCAAATGGAAATTTACATTTGGGCAATGCTGGCAGAACAAGAAAGAAAACAAATAGGTGAGCGTACCCGTGCAGCCTTGGCAGTGAAACGGGAGCAGGGATTTGAATTGGGTAAGGCGGGAAGAACGGCTTCTGTAGCAAAGGCTAGGGCAAATTCGGAAGATGCGATCGCACTGGCGAAACAGCTACGGGGTGAGGGATTGGGCTATTCCAAAATTGCTGATAGACTGAACGAATTAGGGCTGACTACCTCAAAGGGTGGTCAGTGGTACGCGGCGAATATCCGACAAAGATTGATGAGCATTGGCATCAATTAATAAAGCAATCAACTACTATTAATATGCGGTCTAGGAAAGTGCGATCGCATTTTTTTTGGAACGTGTTTTTGGGGTTATATAAGGTTAAGTCACTAAAAGGCTGTCTGTAACAAAATCTTAACTTGCTGTACAACCATATTAAACGAGCCTGTGCCAAGATAGCTACGAATAGTTATTTGGGTGCTTAAAGTGATGAATGCTGAATTCAGTCAACCTATCTACGAAAATTTTAGAGATAAATTTTTAAAAGAAATTTACGGAATAACGACTTCACATGACTTAGAGCTAGTAAAGGCAGAAAAATCGAGTTCGGGAAACAGGCTTCGACTATATCTCCAAAGAATAAACTCTTGGGAAACTGTTTTAACACTAGAACTTGATTTTTCAGAGATGGATAAAGTGATAATAGATTTTCATCCTGATTCTGTTTTTTCAGAAGATTTTGACATTAAAACTGTAAAATGTTTAGATGCTCATTCTATAAAAACTTTTTTAGTTAATTTCGACGTTCTGATAAAAAAGGTTTCTTATCGTTCAACACTTGCTGATTTGCCCATTGGGATGGGATCTTAGAAAGCGCGATCGCATTTCCTCTTGTTGGTAATTTAGAGAATGCGATCGCACTTCTGATTTTAGGGAATTGCTAGGCTTCTAGACTGGCAAGGATGCCAGAATAGCCCCTCCAGAATGCCCTAGAATGCCATTGAAATTACTTGGCAGTATGAATCATCGTCTGTAAAATCTGCCATGCCGACTTGAATACAGCTACTTCATTGCTATCAACAGGTAGCCATAGTATTTGTTGTTTTCCTCTTATCTTCAAGGCATTTTCAAAGAGTACCGGGGTGAGGAATTCGTAGGCGTAGCAGTTGCCTGATTTTGAGCAATCATTTAGATATCCTGCGCCAATTATGTAGCCTCGTTTTGCATCCTTGGCTGACATATCGAGATATTCAAAAGCATAGTCTGATGCCGTTGAAAGCCCAGAATGAAAAAATATCCATCCACGGTATTTAGTCTCTCGATACCGATATTCCTCTCGTTTTTCTCCTAGTGCCAAAGCGTAGGCATAGGGAGCATGACAAGTCATCGCCCTGGTAGTTGCAGGGCAATTATTTGATAGAATGGTCATGATTTTATCCGAATAAAATGTACAAAGCCAGCGCTGTTAAGAAGCGCTGGCTTTCCTAATGATACCATCTTTATTCAGTCTTCACAATCCCTGTAAGTATTGTACCATATAGGGTCTAGCCTTTTCAGTCGTCCTCGTTCTCTCCACTTGAGGTATCATTAATATCCTCTTCACGTTCTATGTCTGCGGTAGCTACGGAGAATTCTATATATTCCAAAGTTGATGACTGCAACACTTTGGAATATAGCCCGTGCTTCAAGGCATTTCTTGATACTATCCTCTTGCCCAGCTTAGTTACTGCCCCGGTGCTATAAATCCACGGCTTACTAATAGCTATTCGTTGCCTCGCTGCTTGCGCTCGTGCATAATCCCAGCCTTTCTTATAAGGCTTTTGTTCCCCCGTGGGAGCTACGCAATAATCTTTAATTTCACAGGATGACTGGGTAGCTACCGAGGTTGTTTTCTTATTCTCAGGATTTAATTTCTCAAGATTCTTTTTCTCAAGTTTTAACTGCCTTTTTATTGCTTTCTGCCTTCGTACTTCTTCAAGGTCACAGAAAGGAGGAAACTTGAATTGTAAAACTTTGGGACTACTCTCAGATTCCCTTTTAAGTCCCTGAAGTTTTTCGATAGTTTCGGGACTTAATTCTCTTTTCTTCTTGGGCATTTACTCACCCTGAAAACGTAACAAGATAGAGTCGATGGAGTCTCCACTTTTTACCATCTTCAATATTTCTTCGTGTGTTTTGGGTGGAGGTGGAGAGGGAGTATCAATTTCAATAATAGGCTGAGAAATTGGTTGTTGTATAGGCTTTGAAAGCTCCTTTTCTCGCTCTGCTTTCAACAAAGCAGTAGCCTCATTCATTCTTTGGATTCGTTTTTCAATTTCGAGCAGTTCTTTATTTAGTTCGGAGAAGTTCATAATATTTTTTTAATATCCATAGGGTAGCTACTATTATTCTTCCCTGTTTCGAGGGAACAAACTGATTAAATTGAGAAACACGAGGTTCAATCCCCCAAAACGGGGGGGTAGCTGGGTGGGAAGTGCGATCGCGTTTTTTTTAGGAAAGATATGGTTGCGTTTGATTTGGGGAATTATCTATTTACTGCCGAATAAGAGAAAGGGAAGTGTAACCGATGCAAGAAATTAATCAGTCAAGGGGGAGATGGAGTTATGGGAGTGGAAAAGGTAAGTTAATGAGGTTACTAAAGAATAGAAAAAAGGTAATTGTTAGAGATACTGATGGTTTAGCAGCTTATGAGAGGATAAAACCTCAAGAACATGGGATTAAGAAGGCTTTACTCGAACGCCCTCTTGTTGCAGATACGTCAGTGATTCTTCAAAGATTAGTAGTAGAAATTCTCCACACATCAACACAGGAAAATGTAAAAGAACTGATACTCACTGCGATGAAAAAAATTAAGTGGGAAACAGAGCTTTTTACCAAACAATTAGAAAGACATATTGTAGAAGCAGAAATGCAAGAAACAGTAGAACAAAAAGAGAGCGAAAGTGCGTAACGATGGCTAGATGCACAACAAAATGCAAACGAACACCTCTGGAGGGCGATCGTTTGCATCCGTGTTGATTATTTTAATCCCTGATAGGGATTTTGTGGTTAATTACAATGAATGTAAAGTGAATATTAAGGAATATAGCTTGTTTTTTTTTATTCAGCGAGATTTTTGATGATAGAACTTAAATTTAGCATCAATGTTAATGGTTCTATAGGTGATGGCTGAAATTTATGTTTTAAGTAAAATTTTTTAGCTTCTTCGTCCTGGGCGTGAACTAAAATACACCTTATACCTGCAATTTGAGCTACTCTCAAAGTACGAAAAATAGCATCTCTAAGTAAACCAGACCCTATACCTTGTTTTCGCCAGTTGATATCAACAGCTAATCTACCAATTAGCATACAAGGTATAGGGTTTGGTGCGTTTTGTTTAGCATTTCTAGTAGCTTGTATATGCGCCACTGAAGAAGTAGCTAGGCAATAATAGCCAATTACTTTATTTTCAACAGTTACCACATAAGTTCTGGCAGTATCTCCTTCATTCTTTAATGATTTCTCCTTCAGCCACACGTTCAAAGCATCTGATTTACAATTAAAATCTGATACATCATGCTCAGAAGTAAGTGGCTGAGGAGGGTTAATAATTTTTGTTTGTTCCATTATTAATCCCAAGGAGATTTAGTTGTTAAGAACTTACGCAGTTCTTCATCTACTTTAGGAGGAGAATCTAGAATAGCCATAAACTCTTGATATCTTTCCTCATCTAAAGCAAAGAAAGTGTTATCACAGATAACATTCTCTGCTTCTCGGCAAGCCACTTCTAACATAAAATCAGAACGAGTTTTACCTAGAATTGTTGCTGCGTGATCAATTAAATCCCGTTGTATTTGTTGAACTCTGATGTTAATTACCTGGTCACGACCAGGATTATCCAATTTAGAACTGGTAAGCATCTCTAAATTATTCCTAGTTCTATCGTACTTTTTTAATATAGCACCATGTATATACACCGTCAACACATCCACAGTTGCCACTCACTAATCTTGGTCAACCACTTTTGGGGTTAATATGAGGTCAAAAAGGTTGTAGGCTGTGGATCGTAGGGTCTACACAGACGCGATGAAAATCAATCGACACGGACGCGCCAAAGTTCTAACGCAGTCAGAGATACAGCTAATTTTCAGTCATGGGTTAGACAACGATCGTGATAAGACCTTGTTCGGTGTCTGCCTATTCAGTGCCTGTAGAATCCGCGAATGCTGTACCCTGTTCACCCAAGACATCTACACACCCAAGGGCAGTGTCAGACCCAGGCTGATTATTAGGAAATCAAACACGAAGGGGAAGCTGGCTACTAGGTCAATACCAGTAATTGAAGACCTACGGCGGTTACTGGTTGAATACTACCCACTGGCAGGGGATGTTTACCTGTTCCCCGGTCGCAGTGATGGACACATCAGCGAAGACTCAGCTTCTAGGATTTTGAGAGGAGCTTGCAAACAAGCCGGGATAATTGGCGTGTCTACCCACAGCTTCAGGCGTACCGCTTTAACCCAGATGAGTAATGCTGGTATTCCCTTGAGGGTGATACAGGAGATTAGTGGACATCGGAATTTGGAACAGTTGCAGCGTTATTTGGAAGTGACAGACGCTCAGGTGTTAGGGGCGGCGGCGGCATTGTCTATGCTGTCACCAGTTGGGGAGAATATCGGGAAATGGAGTTTTGACGACATTGAAGTGAAACAGCCGCACAGTATGGATTAAGACCATACTACACAGGTCAAACAATGCTGCACATATCGCAGAAACAATAGGGTATTCAATCATCCTCCTCAATGACACATTTTTTCTTCCGCCAACCATCACTCATATCTACAAGCGAGGTGAAATTATCGACTGCATAATTAGGGAGCAACGAACAGCAGAAAGATATACCTTTCTCCCCTCCAGCAACTTTTATTAATCTTCCTAGATGAATCAATCGTTGCTGTGTGCCTTCGGAAGTATTTATCCGCTTTTTATCTTGAGGATAGATTTCTAGAAGTTCTTCAATCCAGAAAATTAAAGATAGTGCGCTGCCATAATTGATGCTTAGTTTCTTTGCAATCTGTTTGGCATATTTTAATGATGATTGGTCGTCTCTTTGTTTATTTTCCTTTTCCAAAAGTTGACCCAATTCTTTTACTAGCTGTTGTTGCTGTCGCTCCAAAACTAATTCGTCAGCATCCATTGTTTTATCCCTTTTATTAATTATTATTCCAGAAGCATCAATCAAAATAAGTTGGGGGCAGCTACGATCCGGGGGAAGTGCGATCGCGTTTTCTGCCCCTTGGTTGTCCACACCACCCCCCAGTTTTTTACCGATAAATGTCTTTTTTCTTTGTGACACCCCTTTGTGATTTTTGGTTGATATAAAGAAAATCGCAAGGGGGTGTCACAAAAAAGCCTTATGTAGCAAGGTTTTCAGCTACACTTCCGCTAGTTGTAAATTTTGGGATGCGATATCTCTCAGGATGTGGGGGGTCAAAAATTTCGCTGGTCTGGTTGTCCAGATAATCATCCTGGCACGGCCTGCGACTATCCATATATGGGAGGATGGTTGAAAAAACTATCTCCCAATAGGATTTATCGATTTCATATTCCCGTTCCCAGCCTCCGCCGACTCGCTTATTTTCATTAGTGGTCAGTATCCCCAGTTTGGATAAAATCAATCCCACAATCTCTGTGTCACTCTGTTTGAATCCTTCTTTGTCCTTCTCAAATTTGATTTTGATACCTAGCCAGCTATCCATAGATTTGTAGTTAGCTCTGGCAATCTTTGCGATAGCCTTTGCCCAATCACTGCTCTTGCTGTAGTTATTTCCAGCGTTAAGATAAGCAAGGAATTCTGGGATTTGAAGCTTCTTAAGTAGCTCCCGTTTCTTCAGGTAATGCGACCTATCTGTAATGATTGGGTTTATCTTCCTGTCGCGCATCTCAAATGCGATCGCACTTTCATCATCTGTTAGAAGAATATGCAGAAGAGTAAGCCCCGTGGTGATTTTACGAGTGCGTTCGAGCTTTATTGTCCCTGCGTCAATTGGTATCCCTAGAGTCTTCGCTAGTCGGGTTTTAAAGACTTCCCGTTGCTTCTGCTTATCAAGGTTTCCTTTTTGGCGGATAGCTTCAATATATTCATCATCAGTTAGGATTCTCGCCTCTGCCTTAGCAATATCTTCTTTCTCCTTAAGTTCTTTCTTTGTGGCTTTCTGTGATGCAAGTACGCCGTCATTCTCTGTTTTATCCTCTGAATCATCAAGAAATTCTAATTCATATCCTGCCTCAGTTAGCCTGTCTACTAATGTCTGATACGGATTGGCTCTACTTGCATTACTCCGAGCGTTAATTACTCCCCAAAGTTTGAGAAATGCTTGGTCATATTCATTAAAGCTACCATCAGGGTTAGGGTAAAGTCCTGCTTCGATTAATCGGCTGATATTGTCACAGAAATAAGTGTTAGATTCATTATTTTTATTGACTAGCTCTAGCACTAATTGGTCAGCATCAATTTTAAAGTTGCGTTTTTTGATATCGCAATAAATTTCTGAGTCACAATTTGGACGGTATCGAGAGAATTGTTGGCACTGGTCACTAGCCGCAAATACATCACCTGTAAAAATGCCGAATCGTTTCTCGTAGTGTGGTTTTGATAAGTCGATGCCAGTCCCCAAAGTGCCTGTATAGCAAAGGTTAGCGCTTTCAGTGTAGAGCGAGTCAATATTTTTGATATACTCTCGTACCTGTTCTTCCTGTGAATTATCCCCATGAATTATGTCTGTTGATTTGCGGAATTCATCATTTAAAGTACTCTCTTGAAGTGCTAATAAATCTGATTTGTTCTCAAATGCTGCAATAGTTTTTTGACCATCTGCTAATGACTCATATAACCTTTTAAGTGTTGCGCCCTTATCCTTACTAATTTTTATCTTCCTTCCCAATCCTTGTTTCTTGGTGTGATGAATGATAAATGTTTTTTCTAGTTCTACATCTACCTTCTCAGCATTCCTAATTGCTTCTAAGAATTCCAATGTTGAATCTGATAAATCAGCATCGGCAAAGATAAGATACTCTGCATTCCTGATAAGCCATACAAGTTTACGGAAGTAGGTCATCCGTAAATTACCCTTAAGGTTTTTGTTGTTGACTAAGCTATTTAATATTTGCTCAATTTCATCTAGGGTAAGTATATATCGCTGTTCTAGATAAATTTCTGTTTTCAATAATGCACCGACACTAATATCAGTTATCGCTAGCCTGTCACATCCTATCAAGCCCCATTTCTGCTCTTTGGCTAGATGATGATGCGTTAGACCGTACTTCTCGGAAGTATTGAAGAGTAGGCTATTTAAATGCCCAATTTGGACTACTTTGTTATAGGGGTACTGCTTGATTAAGCTTGCTATTAAATGTGACTTCCCTGTTCCCCAGTCCCCTTTAATTCCTATTAGTCCTTGCGGTAAGTCCTTGAGTTTAATATCAGGAAAGTAGCCTTCACTTACTAATATGTTTGGCTCTCTAGTGAAGTGATGCCGCGCTACTTTCTTCCGTTTCGCCTCATAATCTACAAAATATTCTTCTTTAGTCTTTTGATAGTCTTGTTTTTTATCAGGGAATACCACCCCGTTGATTTTGGCTAATTCAATTAGGCTTTTATAGATGTCCTTGTTACAGCAATTATTAAAGCATTGGAATGCCCCATTGTCTTGGCGTACTGTTAACGAGGTTGTGCTGATACCGTTGTGTGCTGGACATTTAGCTTCTAGCCAGTCGTTGTTTTTTACCCGATATCCTTCACAATATTGAATTAAATTCCGGGCATCGTATGGGCTGTTTACGTCATCAAATCCTATCGCGTAGCTACCATCATATTGCTTTTTAGTCTTCTGTTTCTTCTCTTTCTTATTCTTTTCTTCTAGCTCCTTAGCTACTAATTTAGGCAGTAGTTCAAGTAGCCATTGAGGAGCAATTGCAATTTCGATATCTTCTGGTGAGTTTATCCACTTATAGCTACCAGTTTCAGGATGTCGGGAGGGTGGTAGACATGATTGCATCCTGTTATAGCGAAATTCTAATTGCTCACCTGGATTGCATTTTAAATCATCTGTTTGATTTACTACTGCCTTAGTGAATTGGGTTAATAGTTTTCTATGTTCATCTGGGATTTGAAATAGTAATTGCTGTCTACCCTTTTTACCAGAAGTAAAGCTTACTGTTTCTGGTAGCTCCCCACCGCTATGTTTTTCTAGTACGGGTTGTGCGCTGCTACCATCTACATCAATGGCAAGAATTCCATTTGAAGGGTCGCCTGTTCTTAGCCCAAATCCTGAAGCATAAATAGTGTATTCTCCGCCGTGCTTGTTTATTCCAGAATGCCCGTCTTGAATTTCTGATTTTATTAATTCCCTATCTACAGTTGTTTCATTCTGCCAATTTTCTCTATAAGGTTTTTTATCCCTCAGAGGAGTTATTGAGTAATCTTCAGGTAAAATATCAATCTCATCTACCAGAATTGAAGAGTTGGATACTGGGTCAAATGGTTTCCAGTCAGCTACCTTCCTGTAGAATTCTGCATACCCATGTTCATCACTAAATTTAATTAAGTGATAAATTCCTTGTTTGCCAATTTCCTCTGCTGCCTCTCGCGTAGCTACCGAATAGCAAAGGCTATGCTGCTTGTTAGGAATGCCAATTCCGCACCTACCTGATGTGTCTTTGCAATGGGTACAAGTTTGCTTCTGGGTTGTGGGAATGTAGGCAGGTGGTAAATATTTGGAAGGTGCGATCGCGCTTTCAGACTTGCCGTTATTGGCTTCTTTATTTATAATTAGTGCAGCAGAAGCTTGCCGTTCGTTTGATTCGATATTTGAAAAATTAGACATAGTGAAAGGTGATAATCGTGGTGGGTTATCGCCTTTTGCTTTTCAGTTTTACAAGGATTTTTTACTTTCTCTCTCGCTTTACTTTCTCTCTCGCTTTCTCTTTGCAGTTGATTGGCTAAATTGTGCTATACTAGCCTTAGAAATTTTCTTGATTGATTCCTTGTAAAAGCCTGTGCAAAAGGGCGGTTGGAGTCAGTCATTTTTTTTTGCGTGTTTATACAATCAAAAAAGCTGACCCGGTGTTAGGTGCGTTCGCACTCTAGGAAGCGAGTTTATTACGCTCCATATATTCAAGCAGAGCTACACGTACCAAGCCATTAACGGTAGTCCCGGCTTTTTTGGCTACAGCTTTTATGTCAACTGAGGCAGGTTGCCGGATACTAAAATTTGTTTGGGTGTCTGTGAGATTTGTTCTCTTGGGCTTATTTGGCATTTTGAAAAATCCTTATTTCTCTGTTTAAATCTTACGCTTTGTAATACAGATTGACAATAGCAAGACTCAAAAAGATTGACATCAATTTGTTGCTTTTCTTTTGTCATATAATACGTTACGGCAAGAGTTTCACCCATTAGTTGCTATTAATAAATAATCCTTAAAAGTAGCTACCATACTACCAGTGTTGACTAATCTTTCATTCTCAGATGCACTTTGACCCCCAAAGATAGAGCCTAAATGTTGCAATCTCTCCCGTGATGGCTCGGCGGCCAGTCGGGGAGAGGTGCGATCGCACCTGGGGGAGAACCAAGGCAGGGCAAGGGGTAAAGGGGAAGGGATAAACATCTGTCCACATACCCCAAGGTGGGTACTATTTAGGCTTGGCAATGGTTCTAGCCGTCGATACGTAAGATAGTTAATTTTTGTTTCAAGGTTTCTGATAGGTCGGAACCTTTGACTAAATCCACCTCGATATACCCAATTGCTTGAATAAAGCTATTCGAGCATGGCAAGAACCTGGAATAGGGTGAAATGTGCTTTTATTTACCTTCCTCCCTTTTCTCTCTGGTTTCAAATGCCTCGCCGCACAGATGTACAATCTGCTGTGAGACTGTTCTAGTCTCCCTTTCAGCCGCTAAAGCAATCTTTTCATATAGTGCATCTGGAAAATTTACGGTTACACGCTTTGATTTATATCTATCAATAGTCATTAGTTACATAAAAATAAATTCCTCACCATCATATTGCATTCCTGTTGAATGTTTTTGAGCTAGTAGCTGCTACTAGCATTTATTTCATGCTACACTAGTTTTTGAACAGATTCAAGTGATTGGAGATACCAGAAATCTAATCATGGCTAGTAAAAAATATTGCACCAAACACCGAGGACTGAAAGAACTTTATGAAAGGACATACCAGAAGAAAATAGCTGATGTTAGCTGGTATCGCCTTGTCTCCCAACTAAAACAATTCATGAATTTCTCTGTTGAGGCACACAATGCAGCTTCGACTATAAAGACCATTGCAAACATGAAACGCTCCCATAGAAACTTTAGGATTTCTAGCGAAAGTTTCCAAGAGTGTTGGGATTTATTTCAGCATTATTATCAGCAGAAGAAACAATCAACCTGTGCTGAGTTCTTAGCTGATTTGTCCCAAAAATTAGACCTTAGCCTAGTGTCCAAAACGAGTGTTTACAACTGGTTTACAAATGCTGGAATTCCCTACAGGCATGAGAAAAAGTATTCAACATCCGATTTAGCCTTAGTAGCTTTTCAAGCCGCTAAATGCCTCAAATCTCGTGAAATCAAACGAGTAGAGAAAGCAGTTCAAACAATTGATGCACTTGTAGCCAAATAGGAGAAGAAACGATGACTAAGTTCTACAACAATGTAAAATCTCGCCTAAATAAGAAGGGCATCAACGGATTTACTAAAGCTGACTACTTAGAAGTAGCCGAGCAATTAGGAATTGTTGACTTAGACGCTGTAAATACTGACCAAATAATAGCAGGAGTAGAACTCTTAGAATCAAAACGTAGCTCCCAACTGGTAAACGCGATCGCACCCACCACGGAACAACTCGCTACTCAATATCAAGAAGCTGAAACCCTTACCCAGCAAAAAACAGAGGAAGAGGGAGTAAGCGCGATCGCACCTCTGGGAGAGGACACCAACGAGAGTGCAATTACCCATCTAGATGAAAAAAATAATTCATCAGAATTAACCCTATCTAATGCCGATGAATTGATACAGATAGCAATAGAAAATGCACCGTCTGACATTAAACAGAATCTATTGATCCAATATGCAGAGAGAGAATTTCAATCGGCATCTGAACTAATAGCATTCAAACATCAAATTGATAGCCAGATTGATGAATTCTTGGCTAATGAGTTGCATCAAACGGCTACTGATAGGAATGCTAAATGGGAGAAGCTACAGCAGAAGATTACAACAAACGCTGACAAGAATTTAGCAGAGAGGAAGCAAGCACAATCAACCTTTCTCAGCAACTTACAGGCAAGAATTGCAGAATTCTCAGTCAGCAAGCAAGAAAACTGATGCATTTCAAATCCTCGCAGGAGGAATCATATTAGTATCACTGCTGCTTGCAACTAACGGGATAATTCAAGCACTGCAATATTACTATCTGCCCACAAAAGTAGAGCAACGACTTAGAGAGAAGAAATTGATTGATTATTGTCCCTTAAATATCCCATTGGAGAAGTGTTAAATGGTAAAGGCAAAATACATCAAAGACCACGTTACAGGCTACGGTAAAAATATTAGCCGTGCTACTAATCAAAAGTTTGGAATTTCCAATCAACTAATTGTAAAAGCTGCAATGGGTGATGAAAAATCGCTTACTCAGATAGCAGATATGGGCAAGTTGGGCGAAAGATTAGCCCTTGCAATGCCCACTATCAAAGAGCATCTGAAGACCTATATTCAGGGCAACACACAATACAATCAAGCACTAGCAGAAATATATAAGGAAGGCAGTAAGGGAGCGTTAGCAATTGATAAAGCCGCGTCAGATGTCACCTTAGAAAATACCAAGTTTAATAATTTACTTGAGGAGTACAAGGAAAAGTTATTTGTTTCCCTAGAGGCTGAAACTATCCGTCACGAAGACCAGATGGACGTAATCAAACTTCAGGCTTGGGTTGATGCCCAAATGAAGACAATTGACGCTCAAGTGCAGCAAGAAGGTATCTCTAATAAGCCTTTTATTGCACAGTTAAAAGCTGATGAGGACTATGAAAATAAAAAGATTCAGCATATTTTAGAACACGGCAGTCAAAAAGATTTAAGCCTAATACCTCGCAAGCAGTATGTTAGTAATCCCCTGAAAAAGATGTGGGATGGAGTGCGAGACTTCTTCAGTTAATTAAAAAAATCCCCCTATGTCAGTAGGGGGATAAAAACATAAATCGTGTTTTCATTATGCAACAAATTCTTGACGATTTTACGGAAGAAGAAAAAAATAATTACCCAATCGAACAAGACGATAGTTTTACCCCTGATCAAATAGAAGCAATCCTAGAACACAAGAAGTTAGCAGAGAAGAAGATTGCTAAAAATAATTCTGTGTTACGTGGGCTGGAGACTTTCTTTTGGGGAATTAGCAGCTATTCATTATGTAAATGGTTGATTCTAAACCTGGGGACTAATGGTATTAGTCTTGCGGTCGCACTCGCATTAATTACTAATCAAATTGTTAATCGGGATTGCTTAGATAGTTTTAATTTAAATAGAAAAGATGGACAGTGGGAGACAACAGGCATGGATAAATTATTTAAATTTATATTTGGAGTTTTCGCAAGTGCTTTTGTAGCTTGGAGTTCAATCGGTAATTTTGTCGGGATGGTTCAGGATTCTAAAGCAACATACAACGTTTTAAATAGTGCAATTGAAGAATTTAATAGCTACTCAAATAAACAGCAGGAAGAAGCAATAAAAGGTTTTGTAATGGGTGGTTCAGCCGTTGTCTTGATTATTTTTGTTGCAAAAGGTAAAAGCTAAATTATGAAAAAGTTGTTACCCATCATTACAGCCCTTGGGGTAGCTACCTCGTTATCCTCGGCTATCTATCTAGGGCAGATTAATGATTTTAGTTTCCCCCAAGTAACTGTTAAATTCTGTCCTGAGACAGCTAATAAAAAACGCAAAAACCGGGAAGAGTCGCAAGCTAAACTAGACCGTAAATATTGCAGATATCGGCGTAGATTATTAAAGGAAGTTTGGGAGGCTGAACAATTTAGAGCAGCTATCCCATTATCAGAGGGATCATTTTCTATTCAAGAGTTTAGAGGTGATAAATCGGGAAGTCCTTGGCTATTACTAGCCCCCGTGTTGGCTGGCAGTGCTTATTTAGCTTGGTCTGATAAATGCAAATCCGATTATGATGAAAAGTTTGAGCAACTAGAAGGTCTAAAAAGTTATTTTAAACTAATAACTGTATCTGCAAGAAACGAGAGACAATTTAAAGCTACAGCTATCAATCAGTCATGGGATACGCAACGGGTCAAAGCTGGTCAAATTTCTATTGATGCCGTACAAGACAGACTTAAGAAACAATCAGAAATTCAAGATAGAAGTCATTCTTCCACGGTCAAGCAATTCGATTTAAACGATAGCCAGATTGATAAAACTATCGCTGAAAATCAGGTAGCAGTAGCAGAAGCAGCAAAGAAACTTACTAAGCTACAAGGTCAAGAAATCAATGATAAATTTGACAGCAATAGGCTATCCAGTCAACAGTTAAAAAATAGCATTATTGAAGCATTGAAAAATCATGAGGATGGGTGGCTGTGGAAGGTAATCAACAATAAAAAGCCTATTTGGGTACTTGGCGAAGCTGGTAGCGGTAAATCAACGCTAGCAGCATCAATTATCATGCTTCGCCAATACTTATTTGATATGCCACTGTACCAACTGATAGACATTCATGCAGGGGATAATTTGAAGAAGGCATGGAAGTATCTAAACCCTCAGCTTGTTGCCCAAAGTGAGGAAGAAATAAGCGGAGCGTTTGACGATGCCCGTGAACGCTGGCTAGATAGAATTAATAATCAAACTGATAAGAAGCAGCAACAATTATTAGTTGATGAATTTACTAACTATTCTGATTCAGATATTGTCAAAGAACCTGCTAGAAAATTTGTAAAAGCATCTCTGAGTGACCCCAGGAAGGCAGAGGAACGGCTAGTTTGCATTGCCCATTATTTTACTAATACTGCTGCTGGTGGTGGAACTGGCTCATCCAAGGGGAGAGCGAGAGGGACAATTCAAATAGATCGTAAAACAGCCGATGGGGACACGCCTTTAAGCGTAGCATCCTTGAATGGATTGAACGATTCAGAAGGTGAAGCAGAAGTAGATAAGAAAATTCTTATTCCTAACTGGCTAACACCTGATAAAATACATAATCATTTCAATAATAAACCTATCAATTTGAATGAATAATTATGAGCATAGAAAATTGGCGCACAAGAACACCTGAAGAGAAGGAGGAATTGAGAGGCAGAATAATGCAATTGCTGTC
>NZ_JABXKI010000122.1 GCF_017115095.1 Nostoc sp. NMS4
AAATCTAGTTCCCTCCCCAATGCATCGGGGAGGGTTAGGGTGGGGTAAAACTTCGGTTAATCACTATTTCAGACTTGTGTGTACACCGTAGCCTTTATAAGGAGAGGGATTGAGGGTGAGGTAAACCAGGGATATAAATTGTATGTTATTTAATTCTCATTCCTTAAGGAGTGTCGGCTGATTAGTTAATTAGCTCTAAATGCGCCGATCGCCATTAGGTAAATTTTGCTGATTGCTTGGCTGTTTACCAGATTGGAATTGAGTATATATATAGGTTATTGCTCCTAAAGTCAGCCCAATAGCCAACACTATCCCTGCGATTCGCAAGAAATTAGGAGTAATTCTCGTAGTTAGCTGTTCACTTAGCTTTGGTTGGTAAATAGTGTCATCCGTTGGCGTTTGTAGTCTACTTTGATTAGACGCACGTCGCGGCTGATATAATGTCACATCTGGTGGCACTGGTAGTCTACTTTGATTAGATGCAGGTCGCGGTTGATATAACGTCTTATCTGGTGGTACTTGTTGCCCGCCTTGATGAGATGTCGGTCGCGGTTGATATAACGTCTTATCTGGTGGCATTTGTTGCCCACCTTGATTAGCTCCTGGCCGCGATCCTGGCCGCGGTTGATATAACGTCACATCAGGTTTGCTGGCGTTCGGATTATTCACAGGACTCTGTTGATTTCGATCGATGGGGTTAAATGGTCTGGGAAGGGTTTCGTTATTTAAACCTTGGTTCTGCCCAGCCTGAATGGGAGGAACGCTTGGCTCAGATTGGTTTTGCTTAATCGGGTTAAATGGTTTGGGAATAGTTTCGTGATTTGAGCTTTGATTGGATGCAGATGGAGGACGTACAATTGTTTCGTCGTTTGATTGTCTGGGAACAGTTTCTTGATTTGAGCCTTGATTGGATGCAGATGGAGGACGTACAATCGTTTCGTCGTTCGATCCTCTAGGAACAGTTTCTTGATTTGAGCCTTGATTGGAAGAAGGTTGCGATCGCCCAGTAATTTGTCCGGGTACACTAGTATTATCTGTAGCAAATTTGGCAGCAGCTTGTAAAGCCTGATTCAGTTCTTTTACTGTTGCAAATCGGTTAGCTGGATTCTTTTGGAGACATTTCATTACCACCGCTTCCAATTGTACGGGTAAATGCTCACATCCTGGTTGCGATCGCAGTGGCTTTGCTGGCTCATAAGCATGAGCTAATACCCAAGAAGCCTCACTGATATTACTACCCTTAATGCTGATTCCAAAGGGATCGGCTGCACTCAGCATTTCGTAAAGGATAATCCCTAAGCTATAAATATCACCTCTAGCATCCAGGTTTTTATCGCTTTGGATTTGTTCAGGAGGTGCGTAACGAAATGTACCGATAAATGTACTAGTTATATTTGTAATATTGGAATTTTCTGAAGATTCACTCCGAATTTTGGCAATACCAAAATCCAAAACCTTTACCCATTCCCCCAAGTTTGTCGGCACCAAAAATATATTATCTGGTTTCAGGTCGCGGTGAACTACCTGAATATGTTCAGTAGTTTTGCCACCATCCCGTTGGAGAGTAACTCCGTGATGGGCAAGCTGTAGACCCTGACAAACTTGCACCATAATCTTCACTGTCCGCTCAACAGACAGCCGCTTTTCGCGCAGCAGTAATTGTCCGAGCGTTTGCCCCCGCAAATATTCCATGACGTAAAATGGAAAACCTTCCGGGGTTACACCACAATCACTAATCTTAACAATATGGTCGCTTTGCAAAGCAGCACAAACAGCCACCTCCCGCTCAAAACGCTTTCTCATTTCCAGTGATGCCACTAGCGTATCTTTGAGCAACTTCAACGCTACCTGCTGGCCGACACGAGTATCTGTTGCAAGGAAGACTTCTCCCATGCCACCCCCGCCTAACCGATTGTCTAAACGGTATCGCTGGTTATCACCTAAGAAGCGACCATTCCAAGAATTTGAAGAAGGTGGGGATTTCATTTGGGGCAACCCATCCTAAGTTACGTTAAAATGTTAACTTTAGCCAAGAGATAATACTACTATTACAACTATGATTTTTGCTGAGTAATTTAGATAAATATTAGTAATATATGCTACTATATATTTACCTAAGTATACTCAGCTTAACACAAAAGTAATGCTAGCAATTTGATAAAATGTTTAAAATTAAGACTTGTTGACAGTTGAAATTTGTTCCTGATGTTAGGTTAACGCAAATTTGACAAGGTATTGGAGACTGGCAATTGGGGACTAGAGAATATTTAAAGTTTTGCAAAATATATTCTGTCAATGTACTCTGGCGTACATGATTAATATGTGCTATTGCCATGAGGAACCAAGATGAGTAATGTACTCTCTATAGCCACGGTGACAGCAGTACTAAAAGTTTTGCTGGAAAATGGTTTAGTCAGCGATCCGATCGCTGCTAGTATTGGCGATGTAATTGTAACTGCCCTACCGCCCGATCGAATTTCAGTTGCAGCTGACGAACGTGCCCAAATCAACCTTTTTCTCTATCAAGTGACGCAGAATCGCAATGTCGATTGGGTATCTCAAGAATTTCGGAGTAGGCACTCACATATTAATCGAAACCCGCGCTCTTTGACTCCACCACTAGCTCTTGACCTCCACTATTTACTCACAGCCTACGGAGCCAAGGATTTTCAGGCAGAGCTTTTACTGGGCTATGCAATGCATTTATTACACAAAACATCAGCGATCACACCTGATATTATTGAAAATACTTTGATAAATGCATCTACAACCAATACCTCAAGTGCTTTTTCGCAAGCTGTAGCAACTGTGTCTGTATCCGATTTAGCTGAACAAATTGGGCAGATAAAACTGACTCCAGAGTTTTTTAATATGGAAGAAACTTCTAAGTTATGGTCTGCTTTACAAACACATTATCGACCTTCAGCTACCTATCTGGCATCAATGGTATTAATTGAAAGTAGCAAATCTGATAACCCCGAAGATTTCTACATGATGTCTTTGTCTCAACCGAATATAGAGCAAATTATAGCTCCGGCAAAGACTCAACAAATGATTGTTACAGGTACAACATTAGTAATTCGTGGTAAACGTTTACGCGGTGAGATCACACGAGTTCGTTTCGGCAATAGGGAGACATTGCTAGTACCTCAAGAAGTAAAAGAAACCCAAATCAGCTTGTTAGTCCCACCAGATTTATACGCAAGCGTCCAAAGTGTCCAAGTTGTACATCTAACAAAGGACAATGCAGGGGAAACGAATCATCTAGTTGAATCAAACGTTGCAGCTTTTGTCTTACATCCAACAATTACAGCATTCGTCACTCAAGTAGAAAATAGCGGCGACAATTTACGTACAGCAGAAATTACCGTTAAATTTCAGCCCAAAGTAGGTAAGGCACAGCGAGTAGTTTTGCTACTGAATGAGGTATCAGGTGATAGTCCGGTAGCTTACTCTTTCTTGGTTACACCACCGACTAAAGACACTGATGCAATCAATATTCCGATCAAAAACGTCAAGCCAGGAAATTATATTGTCCGAGCGCGGGTTGATGGTGCTGAAAGTCTACTGCACAAGAATCAGTCTGGGGAATATGATTCGCCACAGGTGACAATTTTATGAATGCTACGACAATTAATCAACTACCGCTACCTATCAGTCACAACGAGCTTATCTAACTTTGGGTTTAGCTCTAGCAGCTATGCGATTAACAGTTGGGGTTTTGGGCAAAGAGTGCGCGGGGATTGGGAATCAGCACTTAGCATTTTGCTATAATTCACCAAATCTTTCCCGATAGCGAGCAAGCATGGATTCCATTTGGGCAAGTTGCTGCTCGGCTTGTTGACGCTGTTGCTGTTCTTGGTGTGCTACTTCTTCTGGTGTGGGTGTCAATTCTCCATCGGGAGTGAAAAAGCGCAATTTCGATTGATAAACTCCCAAATATAACTGCAATTGCTGACTCCATAACCAACCGGCTTCATTTGCTTCTAATTCTTGATAACGTCCATCTAATAAATGAAATCCTTTAAATTCTAAACTTACCGGATCAAACCAAAAATAATCAGGAGTCCGCCAAATATCTTGATAGATTTCCTTTTTCAACCCTCTATCAGTAGCAGCTGTTTTGTTGGAAAGAATTTCTACAATCACATTTGGGTATTTGCCATCTTCTTCCCAAACTACCCAGCTTTTGCGTATTTTTCGTTCGGTATTTAAAACTACAAAGAAGTCGGGGCCTCGAAATTGCTCAGACTTGCGTTGACGCGGACTGTAATAAATCGTCATGTTACCGCAAGCGTAGAAATCTTGACGCTCCTGCCACAACCATTCCAAACACTGAATCAACAGCAGTATTTGCCGCAAGTGAAGTTCTGTTTCCAAAGGTGGTTCATCACTGTATAAATCACCAGGAGGAAATATAACATCTTCTGGTGTGTCTTCTAAAGTTATTCCTAAATCTTGAGCAGAAGACATAATAATTTCTATTTCGACAAGATAAATGTAACTTAACCCAATTCATTCACTTTCAAAAGCGAATGCCTCGATTTTTTATCCCAGCTTTCTACGATTATAAGTCTCGCTGACCGAAACAGTGCTGGGTGCTGTTAGCGGTAGCGGGGCGTTTAGCCAGTGCTGAGTAAAAAAGAGCAGCGCAGTTTAAAACTTTTTCAACTTGTTTCGGTGCTTTGATTTCAGTAAATAGCTGAATTGCTTGCTCAAAATTTATTTGACTTTCATCAAATTTTACCATCTTTTGATTAGTTAAACCCAATTGAAAATAAGCTTCAGCTAGATCGCATTTAGCACCTATTTTATCCAAAAGTTCGATTGCTTCTGTATGATTAGCAAGAGCGAATGTAAAATCTGTTTGTTGTCGATGGATTTCTGCTAAACCATTGAGAGTTTTTGCTTTTACTTGCATATAGTGACTTTCTTCAGCAAAAGTCAAAGCTTGCTGGAATATTTGATTTGCCTGGGAAAATTCGCCTAAATTGACGTAGGTTTGACCCAAAATTTGCATGAAATAGACAAATCTCCCAGTTTGCTCTACCAGTTTCTCGTTCGTAATATTTTGATAAGCTACATTTGCTAATGCATAAGAGGGATCGCGTAAACCTAAATAAGAATACACCAAAGCTAAACAAACTGAAGCTTTCTCTGCCCAGCGATGATGCTCGGTATTTTGAGCTAAGTAAATTACTTGTTGAAATAATTTTGCGGCTGTCTCTAGTTCCCACAAATCTATCTTGTAAAGACCAATACTTAATAATGAATCAACTTCTAGCATCCTCAGATAGTAAACTGGATGTTTATTTTCTGGCTGAGGGACAAGTGATTTCAGTGCTTGGGTTGCTAGAGTAATAGTCTTTTCTTGACAAGCGATCGCTTGACTAATTTTACCTGTTATCCAATATAAATCTCCCAATATATTATAAAGTTCGCTAAGATTTTGGTCATTTTCGAGATTGTGAACGACTCGATTAATTGCCGTAAGTATCGGTTGAATTAAACCCATTCGATACAATGTACTACCAAGAGGCAAAAACTGCTGCCATTGGTTATTTCTACTTTTTAAAATGACCTTACCCGCCGACTCAAATTCATTAATCTCTATATAATGATAATATGCTTCCAGGGCTTGCAAAGCATCTTTAAAGGTTTCAATTTGTTTAACACTAGTTGTCCAAAATTCTGCGGCTTTGTGGTTAGCAATTTCCCATTCATGGCTGGGACGTAAACGCGCGATCGCTTCTTTCTGAATCACCGGATGTAGCCAATATTCACCTTTATCGCACTCCACTAAAGACCGATTTCTCAAGGAGGCGATGATTTGACGATGTTGATCGGGTGGGACATCCCACAGTAAACAAAACAATCCCTGTGATGGGATAGTTGGTATATCTTGGTAACGATAACATCCCAAACGGCAAAGTAAGCGATATGCTTGGGGATCGAGGGATTGCAGACGGTTGATTTGACTAACCGCTAAATTTTTTAAGTCGGTTGCTGCTAACGGATCGGCATGATTTTCTTGCCAATAAAGAACCATGTCACCGCCAAAATCCTCCTGAATTGAACCGCAGAGAATTCCCATTGCTTTAGCATTACCGCCATAAGTGCGATGCATGATTTGCAAAGTTGACGAATTGATGGTTAATCCACGGTTGCTAAAAAACTGTTGCCATGCGCTTTCATCTAAACCAGGAAGCCGATAGTGATTCACATTTAGCCCAGGTTCACAAAGGCGATCGCGGCTAGTAATTAGAGTAACAGACTGCACCCTAGCATCAGCCAAAACCCGTAATAGTTCTACATAGTTGCGGTGAGAAGCAATCAAGCCACCTTGTCGATCTAATGCAGGTTCGAGATTATCAATTAACACCCCAATCCGCCGATTGTGGAGTTCGCGCTTGAGTCGTCCCAATGTAACCCCAAATTCTACCCCAGGTTCTCGATCAAAATCTTGTTTGAGCCATTCCTCTACTACTCGTTCGGCGGGGGTGATATTCTGCGTTTCCTTCGCCATCAGCAGTTCCAAAACCAAGTCAAACCCCTGAGTTTGAAGATATTGCTGCGCTAGAGTAGTTTTGCCTAAACCGCCTTCACCTTGGATAACAATGACTTTTGAGCCTTGATTTACCAAAGTATTTAAGTGAGCGATCGCAGCTGTTCGTCCAATAAAATTGGTATCCTCTAATTTTGGGGTGGGATTTTGGGGCGATCGCGAGTAATCTATCAGACTGGATATCGCAGTAGTTTTTCTCAGAACTCGCTCTAAAGTAGCACGACAATTACTTTTGGTAATCTTTTCTCGCAATACTTTAGAAAGCAACTTCCATAACTGAGAACCAGCATCCTTAGCGTGTCCTTCCGTACAACCGTAAGAATGAGCGATATCCAAGTATTTTCTACCCAACCAAACTTGCACAAGAATCACTTTTTGCAAATCGCTCAACCGTTCCCCAGTCTGAGGGGGAATTGTGGCATCTAACCATGCTAATGCTGCTTCAGCGTCCATTGTGTAACGACAAGGGTAGTTCAGATTTTAGGGACAACTATAAATTACTCTACAGTTATATTGCTGGAGTTTTCGGATAAGATTCTGTAAATCCGACTTTTTTCCCGACTTTTGCAAACTTTATTCAAAATTTAGCAGCAAGTTCTTGAAACGATTGCTGTTATTCCAACGGTAGGTATTAAAGTCTCGTTGATCAAGCGTCAAAATTCGGCCATGTCCCAGATGTTCTGCTAGAACAACCAGAGAGGCATCTGCCATATCCATTGGTAAATCGGCATATTTTTCCATGAGTTCAACTATGCGTGCAACATGGTGACTTCGTAAGTCGAATACCTCAAATGCTTCCTGTGCAACCTCTCTCAAAAAACTACATTGAGCATAGTTACCACTTCCTCTAGCAAGAAGAAGGTAACAAGTTTCGGTAATAACAGGGTAAGTAGTAACTAGTGGTTCATTGAGAGCATTTAAAACTTGTAGTGCTAATTGATGGTATTGATCGTTTTGGTTCCCAAGTGCCACGAAAAAGCCAGTATCAGCGATGATCATACTTTTCTTGCATTAGCGATCGCACAATGGCTTCGGAATTAGCAGCCAAGTCAGTTTCTCCTTTGAAACAGCCGATAAATTTACTTTGCTTGAGTTTAGCTAACGGATCTGTTTTTTGTTGCTGAAGTTGTTGATAGCGCAGTTCAATCGAAGACTTAATTGCCTCTACTGTATCTTGGTCAGCCTCCTGTTGAATGTAGGCAAGCTTTTGAGCATATTCTTCATCTAGCTGAATATCAAAATTCTTCATTGCCACTAACTTAGAACGTTTACCTAAAGTATATCGTCCGCGTCGAATCGTCTAGAATAAAACTCATTAGGTAACATCAGCACCATCATTACTTATGGTGAAATCAGATTCCCGTCAATTGC
Source organism: Nostoc sp. NMS4 (assembly GCF_017115095.1). Classification (GTDB taxonomy): domain Bacteria; phylum Cyanobacteriota; class Cyanobacteriia; order Cyanobacteriales; family Nostocaceae; genus Nostoc. The sequence continues at coordinate 7,937 of NZ_JABXKI010000122.1, forward strand.
CTAGTAGTGCTGAACTTCCTTGTTCAGACGATACCCCTGTGGATAACGAAGACCAAAACTTTATTCCTAACTTGCTTCTCTTCTTGCTGCAATATATTTGGGCAAACCGTAATGACTGGTTTTTCAGCGTGGATATGGGCGTTTACCATACTACAGGGGTTAGTCCGCTTGTGCCGATTGTACCAGACGGATTTTTGAGCTTAGGTGTAGAACGCCGCAAGGCAGATAAATCTCGTAAAAGCTATGTTGTCTGGGAAGAAAATAACATTGTGCCTATCCTGGCTTTGGAAATTGTCTCCTTAACTCCGGGTGGAGAATATGACAAAAAATTAGACACCTATGCCAAGTTAGGGGTACTGTACTACATTATTTATAATCCAGAGTATTGGCAAAGAGACCGTCATCAACCTTTTGAAGTTTATCGCTTAGTAGATGGTAGCTATCAATTGCAAATTGGTGAACCCTTTTGGATGCCAGAAATTGGTTTGGGAATTGGTAGAGGGCAATACATATCTGGTAATATCCAGCGTCAGGTTTTGTATTGGTATGATCGACAAGGAAATCGCTATCAAACTCCAGAAGAAGTTGAGAAGCAAACTCGCCAGCAGTTAGAATTAGTGCAACAACAACTTGAGCGTTACCGTCAGCAATTTGGGGAACTGCCAGAAGCGTAAGGGGCGATTGTTCATATTTGTTATTAACAATAAATTAGCCCTCACCTAGAAATTTAGGATGAGGGCTGATATAGCTGACATAAAGTTGGTTAATTAAATCTTAGGCATTCCTTTAATATAAGGGTTGATAAAAGTTCCATCTTTCTTGATGTAGCCTTTAACAACTTTTACTTTAGGTATTTTTAGTGCCTTGGGCGGTTTTGGTGGCTTTGGTAGATTTGGTGTTTTAGACATTTTCTTACTTCCCTCTAAATAAATAGCTTCTAAGACTCTTTTATATCGTGAATCCAGAAACGGAAAATCACCTCAGTAAAAATTCTAATTTTTCTAGATAACTCGTAAAGACAATATGAATATGTGTTAAAAGCTTAAAAAGCACATCGTTCTTTTTTATAGTTAAAATCTTTGTTTTGATCGTGATTAGCTCATCCTCAATATCAAATCAGCACAATTTAAATCCGACTTTTTCCTTGATGCTTCCAAGTGCATCACATAAAACTGCCGACTTCAGCCGACTGACAAACGATAGTGCGATCGCTTAGTTTTGTACGGTGTGTTATGCCGCTATCTTACGCACCCTAACAGATTGAAGCTTATTCCCTCACATCACAAACTAACCTTTTAAATAAAGACAGAGAAATAATAGTTGTGTTTAACAAAGTTTGCGCTTCATTAAAATCAGTATCACCCGTAATAAAAAAATCTGCTCCTGCTGCAATAGCACAAGCTAAAAACTTTGCATCTTTCCTATCTCTGGGGAAATCAACCTCCACATCCACATCAATTAGTGTTGTCACTGAATCAATTAAATAAACCCATCTTTGGTATTGTGCCTCAGTTAATTTTAAACGAGGACGCTTTAAAAGTTCCTTATACTCTGCGATAATCTCTGCCGATACAACCCACTCAAAAGCAGAATTAGCAATCACAAATAAAATTACTACCTCTGGATTTTTATCAGCTATAGCAGCAGAGACTACGATATTAGTATCAATAATAACTTTCATTCTCCCCGTCTATAGGCTTCAATTCCTGCTGCTATTTCTTCATCAGTCAAGGGATTATCTGCGTGTATCGCTTGTATTTCTTTGAATAACTTTTTTAATTCTTCTGCTAAAGTAACCCTTTGATTATCGTCTGTCAAAATAATTACCTCAACTCTCTGTCCTGCTTTAAATGGTAAATCAGATAATATTAACTGCTTTGGATCTGCAATGGTGATATATGTTTTATAAGCGTTCATGATTTATCCTGTTACTCAACTTTTATCTACCCTTGTTTTAACAATTTCGCTACATTCTCTGCAATTCTCTCTTCTAAGTTTGTAAAGTCGTCTTAGAAGGGCGACGTTTGAAACCCAAATTTTCTATAACCAACTTTTTCCCCGACTTTTGCAACCCCATCACATAAAACTGCCGACTTTAGCCGACTGACAAAAGGAAGTGCGATCGCTGCTGACACAGGGCGTAAGTATCAATAGTTAAAATTTATTTACAAATTATGTTAGCGAGTCTGTGAGCGATCGAAGCCTCCCCGCAGACTCACTTTTTTCTTATCTTGAGAAATGGAAACTTTTTAGAGCTTCTAATCTCTTTGCCCCTTAAAATAGGAATCCTAATTTTACCCTTCTTTGATATATGATCGTTAGTTTCTGGTATCTCTGTCTCTTGAAGATTATTAGTTTCTGTTATCTCTGTCTCTTGATGATTATTAGTTTCTGGTATCTCTGTTTCTTGATGATTATTAGTTTCTGGTATCTCTGTCTCTTGAGGATTATTAGTTTCTAGTATCTCTGTCTCTTCAGGATCGTTAGTTTCTGTTATCTCTGTCTCTTCAGGATTATTAGTTTTTGGTATCTTTTTAGGTGGCTTAAGCTCATAAGATTCACCAGTTTTGTCTTTATCTACAGTGCCATCGGCTCTCATTATTCTCCAGGGCTTATATCTTATATTAAATTCAGGATCGCCTATCCGCTCTCTAAATAACTTCGCCACACCTTTCATTACGCTCTTATCAAAGGAAGGTTTCTCTGCTACTCCATCTTTTATTTCTGGACGGAGTGAGACACCGAAACGACCTGATTTATTATTCAATATCCATGCGTTGAGATCCTTATCCCAACTGAGTTCTCCAGCAGTCTTTGCTGCTACAGTTTTGCTACCTTCTTCACCTTCAGGTGCATCTGGATCTCTTGCAAGGGTAGGATGACCTTGGGTTGGGTCTCCTGTGATTGGATCTTTTTCATCGCCGATGATAATCTCGTCTTTGCCGTCTATCGTTTTTACTACCCAAATGTATATTTTGCTTTTATCCAATATTAACCCAGGTTTTACTATGGACATCTCTGTATTAGTCTTATGTTCAGTTTCTTTGATCTTTTCCTTTAATTTTCCTGCATCTCTTTTGTGTCTCTCACGTTCTGCTTGATCTTCTGCATACAAATCTCGTGATGGTACACTCTCTAATGTTTTTAACCCTCGTTGGATAACTATGTCAGATGTTCTTTGTACTATCGGTTTGCGAAAATTATCTGCTAATGGCTGTCCCCCACGATGCGCCTGTTCTATCGATGCTTCTAAATTTGGTGCAGCTGCCATTCTTTTTTGAAGCATTGGTTTCATTTGCAGTTCTTCTTCTGGCATCGTCTGGCGCTGAATATTTGCTGATATTCCTGTTTGTTCATATCCGCGTGATTGCTGCCATCTCTTGGCTTTCATCTTTTGGGCAAATTCACTCTTGGGTTGACTAATGTCTGGGATCTGATTTGGCATGGTTGCATGAAGGCGTTGCACTACTTGACGCGCTACGGTGTCCGCTTCCTGCTCATACTTATCACCTGGTTCCCCAATTGTCAGCTTTGCCTGGATTACTTTTGATAGCTTTGTTTTTGGTGCTGCCATTAAACCAGGGATTTCTAGCAAGTTCGTCTTTCTTTGAATCTGCAATCCCTCGGTCTGATCCTGCTGCTGTTCGGGAATTGGTGCTGGTGTCGTCTGCTTAGTAGTCGGTGCGAAGGGTCTCGATGTCAACTGAGATGTTGTCTCTGAGGTTTTGGCATTTCCCGCCGCCGATTTGGGAATTTTTTGGTATGTCATCTGATTCTTGCTTCCCTTAAATCTCAACTTAATTCCGTTACCAATTTCATCCACCTAGTCAACTAAAAGTAGCAACATCAAGCTTCACCACAGGTTAGTTAAACGACAACATCCCCGCTCTACAGAAATTCTTATTAGATTGCTACTATCATGCTTTAAGCCGAATCATACCATTTTATCCCCAGTTGCGATCGCTCTATTTCCATCTCTTTGATATACAGCAGAATACAGAATGGGCTACGCTAACAGGTTTGAAACCCAAATTTTTCATAACCTACTTTTTGCCCGACTTTTGCAAACCTATCATATCAAACTGCCGACTTCAGCCGACTGACAAAACGAAGTGCGATCGCTTAGGCTATTGGGCATAGAGATAAAAATTTAAGTATAAAAATATGCTTAACACCTTCAGCCCAATTGCAGAAGACTTACCAGGTCAAAGCCATCCCAGCCCTGGTTACTTGCAAACACAGCGCCGCATTCGTTCACTCATAGACAAATATATTGCAGTCGAAAAACTACATGACCGTCTGGAAGATTTACCGATACAGTTTGCCAATCCCCAACCACGTCCCTGGAAATCTATTGACTGGCAAACGATTAACCGCAATCAAATTATCGGTTTAGACGCAGAGGTATTTTTATCTATATTGATAGGTGCAATGGACACAGAAGCGCCCATTCGCGGCTATACCCAAACCAGTCGGCAGTATTTAGAAAAATTGCATCCTCACATGGCTCGGTTTGTTGGTGGAACTATCGGTGAAGATGGCGAACTGCTGGAACTTGGTTTATGGGAAAAGGAAGAACGTCAGCACACACCAGCATTAATCAAGGTTTACACCCAATTAACAGGCGAGAAAATAACCCCAAAACTTCGGACTGTTAGAAGCTATCTTCCCACAGATGACGCTCACGAAGACTTATATCGCCACGGTTTACACCGCATTGCCACAGAATACGGTGCAACCTGTCTTTATATTTGGTTGATGGCTCACACTACTGGCGCACTCCAAGATGTTTTAGAGGAACTAGCACAGGATGAAATCAACCACATGACCAAATTCTGGGGGTTTGGAGTCTGGAGTTTTCCTGATACTGGGTTGATGCGAATTGGACGCACACTTATCAAAACGCGATCGCCAAACTATCAGCGCAACAACCTCATGCGTACCCTTCGCCGCATGATGGCTACCCTCAACTGGAATGCTTGGTCATTATCCAACAAAACCACCCTTCTCTTCACCTTCACCGACACAATGCATCGTCTGTGGACTTGGAACAACACCCTCACACCAGAGTACTTACAAGATTTATTTGAAACTACTCATTAGTAAAAACAAATGACCAATGACAAAGGACAAATGACAAATAACAAATCAAAATTACCCACCGATTTAAACCCCCAAAAAATCCCTCAACATATCGCCGTCATCATGGATGGTAACGGACGATGGGCAACCAGTCGAGGATTACCGCGCATCGCTGGACATCGCCAAGGAGCAAGTACGCTCAAAGAACTATTGCGTTGCTGCAAGGATTGGGGAGTCAAAGCGTTGACAGCCTACGCTTTCTCAACAGAAAACTGGCAGCGTCCCGTTGAAGAAGTGGATTTTCTGATGCATTTGTTTGAGCGATTACTACGCCGCGAGTTAGCTCAGATGCATCAAGAAGGTGTACGAATATCATTTATTGGAGATTTATCGGCTTTACCCAAGTCTCTACAGGCAGAAATGGAGCGTTCAATGGCAGAGACGCTAAACAATCAAGCAATCCACTTTACGGTTGCAGTCAATTACGGTAGCCGCAATGAAATTACCAGGGTTTGCCGTCAACTAGCTCAACTCGTGCAACAGGGCGAACTCAGCGCCCAAGAAGTGAATGAAAGTCTTGTAGAACAACATCTCTACACAGCAGATACTCCAGAACCCGATTTGCTGATTCGGACTAGCGGTGAAATGCGGTTAAGTAATTTTCTGCTGTGGCAAATGGCGTATACAGAGATGTATTTCACCGATATTCTTTGGCCAGATTTTAATCGAGAAGCATTTCATCAGGCTTTGTTGAGCTACCAAAGACGCGATCGCCGTTTTGGTCAAGTTAAAGCTTCATTATCAGCTTAGTCAACCATTCACCAGACATCGCGCGAACAAGTCAGGAGGCACAAGGAATATTGCCCTCTGACTTCTGCCTTTCTTAATAAAGTAAAAGCACCCACATTACCATGATGGTATATGAGCGCTCAAAAATAAAAACATTATCGAGGATAATCTATCTGCTATGACAGACCGAAGTAACTATAAGAATAGCAGCCACTGGGTAAATAAACTGCAAGGGTAGTTACAAATGTTTTGTTAAAAATATTACTTACCGTAAATGTGATGCTTGATTTAGGCAAAATTAAATTGATTGCAGAATCCTATTCTCCCCAAGAACTCTTTGCTGCCTTGGTTTGGCAGCGTCGGTTCAATGAGTTTGATGGCGAAGAGGTAATTACTGACCTTTCCAACCACAGAAATTTATGGTCAAGCTTTCTCTTCACAAAACCAATCTTTGCACCAGATGAAAACGGTTTAAGCTTTGGTGGTATGGTCGATACCCTACTTGCAATGGCTAACTATCGTCCCATGCCTGAAACCAGCATCATCCATTTCATTGCTTATCCTGCTGACACACTGTACATTTTGACAGAGAACCAAGACACAAAAGTGTCAGAGCTTTTAGACTTGGGCAAAAAGTGGCGAGCTGACTCAGTAGAGATAACTGATGGCACGAATGAAGATTATGGTTTCCGGCTGAAGCGCCGACTTAGAACTAGATTGGAAGGGGGGCTATGGGGTGAAGATGTTCGCCAAGATTGTGATGCGGTGGTTGTTTGTTATTGGTGGGATTGAATTCTTGAAATATCTCATTCAGAGAAATTGCAGACTAAAATGTGCTGTGCAAACTGGTATGTTCGCTACACTAAAAATAAACCAGGAGTTAGAATTCAGAATACAGAATACTCTACCCATAGAGGGATAGAGTTTTAATTATTGTTGAATATTTAATACTAGTTCCGCCCACCGGGAACGTTAGCGTAGCAGGACGTTCCCGGTAGCGTCTCGCAGAGAAGTACGGTTTTAACCAATATTCATTACCCACTCGTACAGAATTCATACTGAATTCTGACTCCTGTTAGCGGTAGCGGGGCGTTTAGCCCGTTCTGAATTCTTATTATAAAGTGTGTGGGTGTAGCTCATCGTAGACATTACCCTACAGATAACCTAATTATTCCTTTTACCTAATTTACCAGTTTGATTTAAAAGGTGGTGCTTTTGTATAACCCGCTCAATCTGGCAAGTCACCGCATCTATTCTATTTTTAACCTTGTCAAAATCAATATTTGCCCAAATATAGGCTTTATTAGGTCTTTGCTGTTTGATATTCATATATTGTTTTACTTGTCAATATATTTTGTTATATCTATACAATATACTCTTCTCAATTTCTAAACTACTTTCTCTAGATATATAAGTAAATATGCTTAATATTTGCTTAAGGTTTTAGATTTAAACTTATTTGCGTAGTGTACTAAGTGGAGCGCCAGCGTGATAGTTAGGGATTAGAGAACCAGCTTTTTCGAGTTATCGAGGAAGGCAGGAGGCAGAGGGCAGGACTAAAACACGCTTTATACCTGCCTTTGAGACTTAGCTTGTGTGCCTCACTTTCCTTGAAATCTGCTGTATTATCTATTGAAAGAGACGCGATATTTCGCGCCTCTAAAAACCAAAATCAAAATTCTAAGAGGTTGTTTGAAAAGTTTTATGTTGTGATACATAAGGGAGACAAGGGAGACAAGGAGATAAACAAAACTCCTAACTCCTAACTCCTAACGCCCAATGCCTACAGTAGCTTATCTAAAGTAATTGGCAAATCACGCACACGCTTACCTGTAGCATGATAAACAGCATTAGCGATCGCCGCCGCCTTTCCAGTAATCCCAATTTCACCAATTCCTTTAACACCAAGCGGGTTGATATGTGGATCGTGTTCATCCACAAACAACACCTCAATATCGGGAACGTCTGCATTCACTGGTACGTGATATTCAGCTAAATCGGCATTGACAACACGCCCCCGATGTGGGTCTGTTAGCGTGTGTTCCATTAACGCCATGCCGATGCCATAAATAATCCCACCGATCATCTGACTGTTGGCTGTTTTCCCATTGAGGATGCGTCCAACGCCAAAAGTTCCCACCCAGCGCGTTACTCGCACTTCACCCAAATCAGGCTCAACGCGCCGTCCGAGAACTAATTTCACTGGGCGATTAACCTGCCGTGCTGCGATCGCAGAACTAACTGCAAATTAGTTTTCATCTCGCCCATGAACTTGAGCAGGTGGACTGGTTGCTTCAACAGCAGTAAATGGCTATCTTTACTTCTGTGCCGCGATCGCCTGGTGCTTTTTTAAAGCGGACAAAACCAGAATTATCAACATCTGCACCTTCTACAGAAGCCCAAGAAATAAACTCATTTTCCCGGTCTTCAAGAATTTCTCCATCCCATTCCACGCTATTATCCAAGGGTGCATTGGCTCTAAGTTAAGCCCAAACTCCTGTGTTGCCTCCTTTGCCTCTGCCTCATTCCCAGCCTCCAGGCTGGGAATGTATTCCGAGAGGCTCTGCCTCTCATTAAGCTACTGGAGGCTGGGAACCAGTCAGGGCATGTTTGGTAAAATAACCAAAACGCAAACA
>NZ_JABXKI010000098.1 GCF_017115095.1 Nostoc sp. NMS4
CAATCACCCGACGAACGGTAAGGCGAAGATTACGAATAGAGGGTTGTCCATTCATCCGATTAGGATTGCTGGTGATACGATCTAATTTCATGGCAGCTTGCCTTGGTGAATAGAATTCGCGGCTATACGAGACTTTACCCACCTCCGTGGGTTTCAAGTTCTTTGAGTCCGCGTAGGCGGACTTGGTTTGTGTAGCCGCGATTTCTAATCGCCAGGTATATTTGCTTCTAATGATTAAGTATCAACTAAACCAAATATCAATCATCACCTCTGCTATCCTGGTCTTTTCCTTTGAAATCCTGCGGGACAAAACCCGGCAGATCGTTACTGTCAACCGCAAAAACGAAAAACTTGTTTGGGTTGTCAACACTCGTCGAATGATAAGTATCCGGCACTAAAGTACCAAGAAAATCGTTGTCGTTGGCGATGAATAATGTATGCTTTTCCACTCCATTGATTTTCACATCTTTTCCGAAAGCCAAACCTTCAAGCTTGGCTGGAATGTCTTCTTGTTTGATGCCGTATTGAGTTAGTGCAGCTACCACATCGAGGAATAGGGTTTTGCTGACTGCCTTGCCAGCAAGCTTGCTTTCCCCGGTGATATTGCTGACTTCTTGAGCATTTGTCAGATCGATACGGTAAATTTTCTTGAAGGCAGCCTTAGAGCCATCGCCTAATCCCTTGCCATCGCGTTCATCTACTAAGAATTGGCGATCGCTTATAGCCAAAATCTCGCTAACGGTAGGATATTTCGGTTTAGCCGCCGTACCGATATTATCTAGCTGATAGGCGTATTCCTGGGTAGCACCTGTTTCTATGTCAATCTTAACGATTCTGGTATAAGCACCATCAGTCCCACCATCTTGGAGTAGTGGACTTTGCAAAATGCCAAACAAGGTTTTACCGTTGGGAGTAATTGCAAGTCCTTCCATGCCTTTGTTTGCAACCCGACCGGAGGTGTTACCACTGATCTCTGTATCACTAACAGGACTCAAGTTGCTGACTGCAAACTTGCTAGGGAGGTTAAAAACCCCGATCCGCTCACCTGTACGGCGGTTAAATTGATATACATAAGGGCCGTATTCATCCGAAATAAAGATGTCCTTTCCATTATTGGATACACGCACCCCTTCAGGATCGAAACGTGCATTGTTGGAATAGGTCGAGATTTGGGTAGGGTTAAAGTTGTCTGAGCGTCCAGAGAAATAATTTTGATTCTTGGTATTTAAGGCTGGGGAACCATTAGGTACATTCAATCCCGCACCACTTCCGTAGTAAAGAGGCTTTTTGCTGAATAACAGAGTCGTGTCAATTAAGCAAGGGTTAAGGCTGAAGGGCAATGCTGAAGCCGATTTGCTTGGTACGAGTTCCAGTTTGATAGTTTGGAAGCGGTTGATATAAGATACTGTATCATTAACAGCGCTGTTGTATGCTACCGCATTTGGGCCTCGGTCTGGGATAGCAATAAAGGTGTTACGGCCAGCATAAGCCAGTCCCGACCCTAGACCACCTAAGAGATTTCCCGCAACGCCGTTTTCTAGGGGAGCAGATGTTTTGGTGGAGCGATCGCCTGTCTTGCCATCTAGACTCCCAATTGCAATCAATTTAACCTCTGCATTGGCGGCAGGAGCCATTGCAAATAACGCCAACAAGGACAAAATGAGACTTTTGTTGAGCATATCAGTTCTATTGCTAAAAGACAGTATTTATTGAAGAATATTGTCTGTTTTTTTACTTTGTTATTTTCTATATTTCTGGTTAAGTAGAAATTAAGCTTGAATTAACTAAAGGTTATTAAAGTTTGTCTAAAAATCCTCAGCAGTAACATTTTCTATCTGCTAGAGAGAGACAAAGAAAAACCACTGCTAAGTACAGCTTTGCATAAAATCGTGGCGAATTGAGGGTTGAAATTTAAACGCAAAGGGGCGCAAAGGTAAGCGCAGAGGAACGCAGAGAATTCGCTACGAATTAATGAAATGTTGTACTAATACCGTTTCTTTGTGAAACTACTCCTCTCTCTTAATTTCTTCTTTCTTGGCGTACTTGGCGTACTTGGCGGTTCGTTCTTTATTTCTTGTACTATGGGCGCATCTTCATACAGAATTGGTCTAAGTCTGTTAACCAGGTATAAAGCGTGTTTTACTCCTGTTAGCGTAGCGTGTTAAAAAAACTTAACTAGATACAATCCACCACTACCAAAACATAACCAAAAATTACTGATAGCTTAACCATTAACTATAAATATCTGTATTGAAATGGTTATCCCTATTATAAAAAAATTGCATGAAAACTAGCAGACACCAAGGGTATCTATTAAGTCTTTTGCTGGTAAGTAGCTTGAGTGCAAATATACAATTAGCTAGCGCTCGGACTACCAAACCCGTTGGTAACTTAGGGGGTGGAGCAGCTTTGCTACCCACAGGTCAAACCATCACGCCCGCAGCCGCACCAGGCTCGACCTTTGCACCTTTAGCAACTGGTTTGCGTACAGATGATAATGCTGATGCTGCTGAAGCCGTAAGCACAGCCCTCAGCCCAAATGGAAAAACTTTACTGGTGCTTACTAGTGGCTATAACCAAAACTTCAACAATGAAAATACAGGTAGCGCTTTCACTTATCCTGTATTAGACCCGCTAACTGGCAAGCCAAGCAGTACAAATACCCCCAAGGCAGAATGGGTTTTTGTATATGATGTCAGTAGTGGTAAGTTAGTTAAAAAACAACAAATTAACATTCCCAATACCTATAACGGTTTGGCTTGGGCTAAAGATAGCTCGCGCTTCTTTGTATCAGGCGGAATTGACGATCGCGTGTATGTTTATGCATCTAATGGTAGCCAGTATGTACCAGATGCTCCCTTTATTTTACTAGGTCACAATTCCGATCAAACTGCCCCTTTCCCTAAATATGATGGTGGTTTGTTGAAGAATACGCCAGCAAAGGCTGTAGGTACTGGAGCGGTTGTCGCGGGTATTGCAGTTAGTCAGGATGGCAAGACCTTAGTGGCTGCAAACTTTGAGAATGACTCAATTTCAATCGTTGATGCTACTACCCGCAAGGTAACTAAAGAAATTAAATTCTTTAAGGCTGGCGATAAAATAGCAACTGGGGAATTTCCCTTTGATGTCGCTATCAAAAGTGCAGAAAATGGTCAAGCAGCTAAAGTTTTTATTAGTAGCCAGCGCGATAACGAAGTAGTTGCTGTTAGCATTGCTTCTGGACACATTACCCGTATACCCATAGGTAGCCAGCCAAACAAAGTACTGCTTTCGCCCGATCAAAATCGACTATATGTAGCTAATGGTAATGATGACTCAATTTCAGTCATTGATACCAATAACAATAACGTTGTCCAAACCATCTCTCTGTCTCGACCTGGTGAGAGATACAAAGGAGCCAACCCTAACTCTTTAAATCTCAGTCCAGATGGACGAACACTTTATGTTACTTTAGGTGGCGAAAATGCGATCGCTATTGTGGATTTGCAAGGTGGCCGGGTGAATGGACGCATCCCCACTGGCTGGTATCCTAATTCTGTAAGTGTTAGTCAAGATGGTCAAAGACTTTACGTTGTCAATGCCAAGAGCAATTCTGGCCCTAACCCGTCAAACAGTCGGACGACACCAGCCGGACTAGCACGTAACACCAATTTTAAAAATCAGTACACTTGGGCTTTAGAAAAAGCTGGTATCTCAATTATTCCAGTGCCAAGTAGCAGTACTTTGGCTATGCTTTCAACGCAGGTAGACAAAAACAACGGTTTCTACAATCGTCGTCCTGACCGGACAATGAAGTATTTACAAGGCAAAATTAAGCACGTTATCTACATAGTTAAAGAAAACCGTACTTATGACCAGGTACTCGGTGACTTACCTCTGGGTAATGGCGACCCAGCAATCACTTTATTCCCCCAACGTATTTCACCCAACCATCACAAATTATCCTTTGGCTTTGCAACTTTTGATAACTTCTACGACAGTGGCGAATCTAGTGGAGTCGGTTGGAACTGGTCTACTTACGCTCGGACTACAGATTACACCGAAAAAACTCAATCAGTTCTTTACGGTAACGCCGGTTTTAACGGCTTAACCTACGATTACGAAGGTACAAATCGGAATATCAGTCTCGCACTACCCCAAACTTCCTCGAATCGCTCGCCAATCAATACCCGTCTAACAGGAATTTTAGATCCTTCTGGGCAGTCTTCCATATTACCTGGAGACAGGGACGTTGATGCTCCTGAAGGTGATGGTAATCTCCAGCCGGATGCCATTGGTGGTTATTTGTGGGATACGGCGCTACGTGCTGGCAAAACTGTACGTAATTACGGTTTCTTTGTTGACAATGGCGCTCCTTATGTTACCAGCCAAACCGATCCTACTAAACCCGATCCAAAAAACCCAGCTTATATCCCCATTTCCCCAACCCCCTACGCTGATAAGATTCCTCAAGCTCCTGTTACTAAAACTGCATTGTTGGATAAAACCGATCTTTATTTCCGGTCATTCGATCAAAATAATGCCGATATTTATTTGTACAACGAATGGGAAAGGGATCTTAAGGAAAATGGATTACCCAATTTAATGCTTGTGCGTTTATCTCACGATCATTTTGGTTCCTTTGGCACTGCTTTGTTTGGCTTAAATACTCCTGAACTGCAAATGGCAGATAATGATTATGCTATTGGCAAACTGGTAGAGAAAATTTCCCATCTGCCGGAGTGGAAGGAAACAGCAATTTTCATCATTGAAGATGATTCCCAAAATGGGCCGGATCATGTTGATTCCCACCGTTCTTTAGCCTACGTTATTTCGCCTTATACAAAACGGGGTGCGCTCGTTAGCACTAACTACAACACTATTAGTGTGTTGCGGACGATGGAGGATTTGTTAAACATTAATTATTTGGCAATTACTGATGCTAATGCTGAACCAATGTCAGATGCCTTTACTAGAGAACCGAATTTTCAGCCTTACACCGCGATTGTGCCAGGTAATTTGTGTGTTAAACCTGTAGATCCAAAATTAGTACCAGCTTGCCAAGATCGTAGTGTTGAAAAAACAGCCGCGATGCCCATTTTAAATGCTAAAAAATGGTGGGCTGCTATGACTAAGGATTTCAATTTTGTCGGTGAAGATAATCTCGATCCAGAAGAATTCAACGAGATTCTCTGGGCAGGAATTAAGGGTGACAATATTCCTTATCCTGAAGAACGCAACCGTAAAGACTTACGGCAAAACCGTGCTGAACTTCTAAAGCATTGGCAATTGAGTGAAACGATTAACTCTCCTGAAGCTAAGAAGTAAGTATTAGATGTCTGAGACGTGGTAGTGCTACGTCTCTACAATGTTTTGCCTGGTTTTTGTATTTAGGACTTTACGCAAAAATTGCCAAAAAGCTTAATTTATCGAACCGCCAAGAGCGCCAAGAGCGCCTTCGCGCAGCGTCTCGTAGAGAAGAATTCGTAGAGTGTGCGTAAGTCCTATCTATTTAGGACTTTACGCACAGGTAACGGAAAATCGAACCGCAGAGGCGCAGAGAACGCGGAGTAATAAGAGTTTGAAAGGTATTTGGGGTAAGTTCTGCAATTGATCGTAAATGGTGTGAGGATTACAGAAAAAATGAGCAAAATGTTTTGGAAGTGGCTGCCGATTTCTCCAGTGGCTTTGGGGTTATTTTCGGTAATCACTGCCACAACTGGGGCGATTGCATTTCCTGTTTTAGCTGGAACTGTTCAAGAATCATCTGGACAGGTAACTTCTGTTTCTCAACTTTCGGATGTACAGCCGACGGATTGGGCTTTCGGTGCATTGCAATCTTTGGTGGAACGTTATGGGTGTATTGCAGGTTATCCTAATGCAACTTATCGCGGTAATCGGGCTTTAACTCGTTACGAATTTGCGGCTGGAATTAATGCCTGTTTGTCGCGGGTAAATGAATTAATTTCAACTGCAACCACTGACATAGTTAAGAAAGAAGATTTAACAACTCTGCAAAAGTTACAAGAACAATTCGCAGCTGAATTGGCTACTTTGCGGGGTCGAGTGGATGTTTTAGAACCTCACCTCGAAACTCTGGATAAACAGCAGTTTTCGACGACGACAAAACTTAATGGTCAGGCTATTTTTGCTATATCAGGCTTTGCAGGTGGGCAAGATGCCGATAATGGTGATATTCCCACAAACACTACATTTGGCGATCGCGTTCGGCTCAACTTTGACACCAGTTTCACTGGCCAAGATTTACTCAGAACTCGATTACAGGCTCTTAACTTCAATTACTTCTCTGGTGAGGGTGGCACTGGAACTAGATTACCAGAAGGAACTCTCGCTTTTAATGGAGAAATTGGGGATGAAGATCCTGAAAATAATCAAGTTGGAGTTGAGACGCTGTTTTACAGATTTCCTCTAGGTAAAAAAACCGAGGTTACTTTTTTTGCCAACGAAGGAGAAGTTGAAGACTTTGTGGATACAGTCAACCCTTTCTTAGATGGAGATGAAGGAGCCAGGGGTGCTTTATCTAAGTTTGGCAGCCGTAACTCAGTTTACTACTTTGTGCCTTCTGGCGCAGGGGTTGGGCTGAGACATCGTTTCTTGGATGGGTTGGAATTGAGTTTGGGATATTTATCTAGTACAGCATCCAATCCCAATGCTAGCAACGGTTTATTCAATGGTTCTTATGGGGCGATCGCCCAGTTAACTTTCCAACCTAGCGATCGCTTCAGTATCGGTTTAACTTACGTCAATGCTTACAATAACCTGGGTGAAGATTTGGCAATTCCCGGTACTGGTAGCCAAAAGGCTAACTTGGGTTTAGTTACTGATTCGCCTACTTCCACCAACGCTTACGGCTTGGAAGCATCCTATCAAGTAAATTCCGGCTTTTTGATTAACGCTTGGGCTGGCTATGCCAAAACCCGTGTTTTAGGCGTAGGAGATGCCGATATTTGGAACTATGCAGTTGCTTTAGCTTTCCCGGATTTGGGTAAAAAAGGCAATTTGGCGGGAATTGTTGTGGGGATAGAACCAAAAGTGACCGGTGCTAATGGAGCGATCGCTAATTTGTTTACGGAGATAATTGCACCACAAAACCGCGACTCTGCTCAAGACAGAAATACCTCTTTGCATCTTGAAGGTTTTTACAGCTATGCACTTTCAGACAATATTACCATCACCCCTGGTTTAATTTGGCTGACTGCCCCCAACCATGACGAGCGTAATAGTGATGCTGTATTGGGAGTTATTAGAACTACCTTTACCTTCTAAATTCTGCTGTGGTTTTAATCAAGATAACTGAAGGATTTGTGATGTACAAAATACGATTGAGTTCCATTTTTTTGAGATATAGTCTGACCTCTATCATCTTCTTAACAACATTCTCGGCTGGATTAATTCGCCCACTTAAAACACTAGCTGAATGCACCCCTGGTACTAGTAACTGCGAGAAAAAAACAGATAATCCTCCCTGTGATTCTAGAAATCCATACAATTTGGTTGCAGACACAACAAGAGTACGGAGGATTCGGATTAGTTGGGATGTATGTCAAAAAAATGATTTCTATCAAGTTAGTTGGGGTGACGATAAAGATGATATGACACAAATTGATGACCCAACAGCCCGTAATTGGACTTATACCGGAGCCAGGGATCTTGTTAGGTACACCTTTAAAGTACGTGGGTGCAATGCTCCTATTACTAAAGATACTGCTCGAGAACCAGATTGCACCCCTTGGACAGAATTAGTTGTAAAAACACCTGATTGGTAACTTTTTCTGGTGTTAGTTGTCATTCATTTCTAAATATTTTCTGCCATGCTTCGCTGTCAAGATTACTTACACAAATCTATCTTGAGGATAATCGATATGAAATTGCTTTCAAAATTAGCGATCGCTACTAGTCTTGTTTTGGGTTTGGCTACCTTAAACACTAAATCCGCATCGGCTGCAATTGTTAATTATGCTTTCACCGTTGATAGTTCTACAGCTAAAGGTAACGGTCTATTTAGCTTTGATAACTCAACTTTCAGTAATGATAATATCCCAGTAGCGCCAGTTCGATCGCTAACTTTTCAATTCGATAATAACCCCAATATTTACACTGCAAAGGATGATATTGAATATCCAGATTATCCCGTTGTATTTCCAACCGTATCCTTAGCAAATAACGCGCCAATTGGATTGCTGTACAGCTTTCTCGACAAAAATAATTCTTCTAAAAGTTACGAAATTGCTGGAACATTGTTTTCCAATTCCTCCGAAACTTCCGATTCCGGTACAGTTTCTTATCGACAAGTACCTGAACCTAGTACTTTAGATAGCACACTTCTTCTTGGCACTATTGGCCTGTTCCTGAAAATAAAGGTAAGATCGAGCAAAAAGATTAAAGCTTAAGCTCGACTTAAGAGGGTGTAATGTGGTTGTGTTTCCATCTACGTACACTCTCTTAATAATTTTATTAAAAAACAAGAATCTTATGAAAACCACTGGTATTCATCATGTAGCTATTATTTGTTCTGATTACGATCGCTCAAAAAAATTTTATGTAGAAGTTTTAGGCTTTTCGATTATTCAAGAGACTTTTCGCGCCGCCAGAAATTCTTATAAATTAGATTTAAAAGTTGCAGAAAATACTCAAATCGAATTATTTTCTTTTCCAAATCCCCCAGAACGTCCTAGTAAACCAGAGTCTTGTGGTTTAAGACATCTTGCTTTTCAAGTTGATAATCTAGAAGAAACTGTTTTTTATTTAAAATCAAAAGGCTTAGAGGTAGAAAATATCAGAGTTGATGAAATTACAGGTAAAAAATATACTTTCTTTAAAGACCCAGACAATTTACCATTAGAAATTTATGAGCATTAAAGTTACGTTATCACGGGAGCATCCCAATGCAAGCTTAAATCTTTTCCCTCACCCCCAGCCCCTCTCCCATCTTTGGGAGAGGGGAGACATAATTCTAGTTCCCCTTCTCCCATCTTTGGGAGAAGGGGTTAGGGGATGAGGGCTATCAGCGTTTTTGCACATTTGGGATGCTCCCCGTTATTACTGCCAAAATTGCTATAGGAACCCTATATACTTCTGCTATACCTACGCTTATAACTCTTCTTATACACCTAAATTTAACGAGGTAGAATGTCATCTAAACGAAGTTGAAGACTGGGTAAAAGTAGCGAGTTAATTGATTGATTTAGTCGATATTTTTGTTGAGTGTAACTATCTTCAACCAAGTGACAAACAGTGAATGTAGGTTGTTTGGGTTTACCAATAAATGCTACACCACCCAACCCTCGATAATCCACAATCCAATATTCCGGGATACCTAAAAGCGCATATTCCTCAAGCTTTCTTGCATAGTCGGTTTCCCAATTAGTGCTAACAACTTCCACCACCAATTTAATTGAGCGTCCGAGAGTAATTACAGGTTCTCGCTGCCAAAGGGGTTCACAGTCGAGAACGGTTTCATCAAGAACTACAATATCAGGACGACGAACTGTAGCTGTATCAGCAAAGGGATAAATTAAACAAGTGCGAGGAATAAACCAGGGGAGTTGTTCTGCAACAAGGTAGATGCCAATTTGGGTTGCAAGTTTGCCACTCACCGTTTCATGCGGGCCAGTGGGTTCCATGTCAATTAGTTCTCCATCTGCTAGTTCATAGCGGGGATTATCTTGATATTGGCAGAGAAAATCTTCAAATGTGAGGGTTTTTGGGGAGATATATGTCATGAAATTCAATCTCCTGAAGGCAAGTTGTATTGATTATAAGTCAACTTTACGGCATAAAATTTATCACGTTCTTTGGGGGACAGTAAATGCTTCTACCAAAAGAATCGCTAGTTTCAGCATCCGTTACTTCGATAATTTTGGCGTTATCAGTGCAGACACTTCTACCTTTAGACATTCTCAACTCACCTTGGACAAAACCAGTCACTATCCACACCATTCGGTTGTTAGAAATCGAGGATTTGTACTCTCCTGTTTTAGCTGCAAATTCCTCATACATTGTAAGTTTTGCTTCTGTGATTCGCATCTTACTAGACTTTTTAATAACACTTTCAATCGTCATCAAACGACTTGCTGGCAAGCTATTATTTGCCGGGTAAATTCGTACTCTGGAATTGAATGGTATTGGTTGATTGACTTGCTTTTTTGTCGGTACTGGTTGAGCGGTGACTGTTTGCACTAGTAATAAAGTAGTGATGCTAGTAAATACAGTTTTTGTAAAAAAATTAATCATAGTACAAAATGCGCTTCACAATAATGCTCAGAATGGAATGGCACTAAGAAAAGCCCAAAGACTTATTGTATCCTCGTTCCCAGCCTTCAGGCTGGGAACGAATTCCGAGAGCGGAGCCTCCTTTATTTGATAAGAGGCAGCAGTCCAAGAACGAGGCATCTTGTAGTCTAAAGATTTACTTTATAAATGGTTATCCGCTTTTTCGTACAGAATTCATGCTGACTCCTGACTCACTTCTCTACGAGAGGCTGCGCTAATGACTACGCTCAGTGACCACCTGACTCCTGAATTCTGTTCGATAAAACATTATAAAATCGGGACTGAAAATATATCTCAGTCCCGATAAAAAAGCGGGCTAACCGCTATTTATATGGTTAACCCGTGCAGCTTTGGGAACGCGCAGAGAAATTGTTATTGCAATACCAACTTCACATTGGCGTTTTGCAGACCGCGTTGTTTTACTTCAGCCAAAGTTTTGTTAACGGCATACTTTTGGTTGATTGAGTTGATCAACTCGGTTTGGTTGTGCTTCTTAGCAACGCCCCACAAGTCAGCGATTAGGTCAAAAGAACCATCGCCATTGCGAGACCAGCCGAGGTCATATTCGCCTTCCAACACGGCAACGATGTCCGAACGGACACGCTGACCGTTATAACCACGGACATCAGCTTCAGTCTTTACGCTGATACCGAGGTCGCGCAAGGAAGCCTTGAGGATTTCGGCATCGGTGATTTTGGTACGCAGGGTGCTAAAGTGAGACATTTGGGTTTCCTCCAATGAGAAGATTGAGAAAAACGACAACGGTTTGTTTTGGGCGAAGCCGCGCTTAACAGGATGCGGCTTTTCTTATAACTGCTAGCATTTTCAGCTAGCCTTTCCCCCTGGGATGGCAGAGGAAAGCTTTTAAAACTCCATTCGCTGATATTCAGCTACGGAGGATGCTGCGGGGCGTGCGCGCTGTCTGGCCCAATCTCTCAGAGCCGTTACTTGTTCTTGCATCGTTCGAGACAGCGGCAATGTTGCCTTCAGTGCAGCAATAATATCTAGTTGGGTGAACTCCCGATCTTGGGCAAAAGCTTCATACATTGCCGCAACGATCGCTTGTTCAACTTCTGCCCCAGAAAAGCCGTCAGACATCTTGGCTAGTTGCTCAAGATCGAATCGAGAGATGTCTTCACGGCGCTTGGTCAGATGAATATTGAAAATATCTTGCCGTTCTTCTGGTGTTGGCAGATCGACAAAGAAAATTTCATCAAAGCGTCCTTTCCTCAAGAACTCGCCAGGTAAGCGTTCTACTCTGTTGGCGGTTGCCATGACGAACACTGGTGATTTCTTATCTTGCATCCATGTGAGGAAAGAGCCGAAGATTCTACTTGAAGTCCCCCCATCAGAATCAGAGGAGCCTCCACTACCAGCAAAGGATTTATCTAATTCATCGATAAACAAAATCGCTGGGGAAATAGATTCTGCTGTTTTCAGGGCGTTTCGCAGATTTGCTTCACTTCGTCCCACCATTGAGCCGTCGTAAACTCGCCCCATATCTAACCGCAACAGTGGTAAACCCCACAGCCGGGAAGTAGTTTTGGCAATTAATGACTTACCACAACCGGGAACTCCTAAAATTAACATCCCCTTTGGTTGAGGCAAACCATACTCTCTCGCTCTTTCTGTAAAAGCGTTAGAGCGTTGCTTGAGCCATCTTTTTAACTCTTCTAAGCCACCTACAGCATCAATAGTTTCATCTTCTTCAATGTATTCTAAGATGCCATTGCGCCGAATTAGTTGCTTTTTCTCAGATAAAACGATGTCTACTTCATCTTCCGTCAAACGCTCTTTAGTTACCTGTGCCTTACGGTAGACTTTCTCGGCTTCATCTTTAGTTAGACCTAAAGCGGCTCTAAGAAGTTTTTCCCTGGCTTCTGTTGTCAGTCGCCGACCACGATTTTGCTCTATATGGTGAGTTAAGACTTTATTCAACTCAGCCATATCTGGCAATGTAAAGTCGAGAACGACAACTTCTTTTTCCAGTTCTATAGGTACTTGCTGCATCGGAGACATCAAAATGATGTTCTTTTGCATACCTTTGAAACTAGC
Organism: Nostoc sp. NMS4; assembly: GCF_017115095.1. Lineage (GTDB taxonomy): Bacteria > Cyanobacteriota > Cyanobacteriia > Cyanobacteriales > Nostocaceae > Nostoc. The sequence continues at coordinate 12,328 of NZ_JABXKI010000098.1, forward strand.
GATCGCATCACGCAACGATCTGTTAGTCGCAGGTGCATCTATAAAGGGATGTAAATCTTTAAGAATAAATATACTTGGTTCTTTCTGCCGAATAATCCACTCAATCGCTGCCTCTGGAGACACAGTATTATGTTGGGTGACATTCCGGGGTTGACCATACTCAACAATCCCGTGTGTTACTGTCCAAATAAATACTCGGCGCTGGGGCTTTAATAACTGGGCGATTGTGGAAATTGCTTGCTCGGCCCGCTCTTCCTCGGAGGTCACAAGGTAGATTAAAGGGTATTGAGCTTGAATTAGGATCTTGAGCTCTTCGTTCATACTTCGACCTACTTGAGACCTTATAGAGACAGTAGAGACATTGCTTCTGGTAAAGACAACCGAATCATGAATATTTATTTAGCAAGGAACTAACTCTTCCTCACCCTTGGGATTGGTTTCATCTTCATCCATCTCATTAATAGAAAGATGCTCTTGACCAACTACTGCTGGTTGATTGCCTAAAGTAACCAGTTCCCCATCACGTAAGACTAGTGAACTATCACAAGTTGGGCATGAATAAACTCTATGAGTCCGTCCATAAGAAGAGTCTTCTAACTCGTCAACCAATTCTTGATTAGATAGGTAAAAACCAAGGGCGCGTTCGGCAAGTTCTGACATTGGCTCGGAATCGACTGCTGAACGAATCTTCAGTTTTCTGTGCAACTCTGGCGATAAATACAAAGTGACCTTTTGCTTAGTTTGCGTTTGCATATAACTCTTTAACGGTCTTACCCGGGTATGTATATCAAGTTATCGGTTCTTTTGTTGCTTGTCAAGACGGTAAAACGTTTTAACGTCATTTTCGTTACATTTATTTACATTTTGGATTTATCAGCACCATAATAGATGGGTTGTGGTTCATCTAGCCCTTGAAATTGAACGATAAATCTATAACTATGAACCTCTTAAGATTGATGTGGCATACTAGTTGGCTAATTGAGAATGGTGCAATATCAGAGTTTCTGTAAATGGCTACTGCTAATCAAATCTCTAGTTTGGGGCGAAGAATTTATCGGTTTGCTGCCAGCGTTAGCGGAGTCATTGGCCTGTTAGTAATGCTGTGGGGTTGTACTGTAAATGATTTTAATGCCGGAGCGATCGCCTGGAAAACTTATAGCAACTCCCGTTATGGCTTTGAATTTCCATATCCGAGTAACTGGACTTCTTTAGCAGCCCCAGCAAATGATGATGGAATTGCGTTTATTTCACCACAAGATAACTCCGTGGAAATTCGGGGGTGGGCAAGTCATCAGCTACCAAGCGATCGAGAGTCGGTGAAAAAGATAAAATCGAACTTTCAGACTACCCAAGGAGTGTTGGGAGTACTTGTTGTAGAAGTCGATCGACAAGTAGGTTCGATGACACTGACACTAACTCAAAGTCAAGTTAAATACTGTTTGCGGGGACGAAGTAAGAGCCAAAATTTTCAAGATTACTATCGTTTGTTTTATTACATTGCCCAACAGTATCGGATTTCCAAATCTTGAAAGATTGGGAATGGGGCATTGGAGATGAGGGAGACAAGGAGGACAAGGGGGACAAGGGAGACAAGGAGATAAACAAAACTCCTAACTCAGCACTCTTAACTCAGCACTCCTAACGCCCAAAATCCACATCTCTCCTAGAATGATGATTGAGAGCGTACATAAACCTGGTAGATTTAGCTATCAGCGAGTAAAAACTGGTGAAGATGAAAGTCCTGGTTATTGGTGGTGATGGATATTGCGGTTGGGCAACTGCTCTTTACCTTTCCAATCGAGGTTATGAAGTTGGAATTTTAGATAGTTTGGTGCGGCGGCACTGGGATAATGAACTTGGTGTTGAAACTCTCACTCCGATCGCACTAATTCAACAACGTCTCCAGCGCTGGCAAGATTTGACGGGTAAATCGATCGACTTGTTCATCGGCGATATTACGAATTACGAGTTTCTTCATAAAACATTACAGCAATTTCAGCCAAATGCCCTTGTGCATTTTGGCGAACAGCGTTCAGCTCCATTTTCCATGATTGACCGCGAACACGCTGTTGTTACCCAGGTCAATAATGTAGTTGGGACGCTGAACTTACTGTACGCCATGCGGGAAGATTTCCCCGACTGTCATTTGGTGAAGCTGGGGACAATGGGTGAATACGGTACACCCAACATCGACATCGAAGAAGGGTATATCACCATTGAACACAATGGACGCAAGGATACCCTACCTTATCCCAAGCAGCCCGGTTCAATGTACCATTTAAGCAAAGTCCATGATAGTCATAACATCCACTTTGCTTGTCGGATTTGGGGATTGCGGGCAACTGATTTAAATCAGGGTGTAGTTTATGGCGTTTTAACCGAAGAAACGGGTATAGATGAACTACTGATTAATCGGCTGGATTATGATGGTGTGTTTGGTACAGCACTAAATCGGTTTTGTATTCAAGCAGCAATCGGACATCCGTTAACTGTCTACGGTAAAGGTGGGCAAACCCGCGGATTTTTAGATATTCGGGATACAGTAAGATGTGTGGAATTAGCGATCGCTAATCCTGCCGAGGCTGGTGAATTCCGCGTATTTAACCAATTTACCGAACAATTTAGCGTCGGCGATTTGGCATTGATGGTGAAAAAAGCTGGTAACGCTATGGGATTGAAGGTAGAAATCAATCACTTAGATAATCCCAGGGTTGAGAAAGAAGAACATTATTTCAACGCTAAAAACACTAAATTGCTCGATTTAGGTTTACAGCCTCACTTGCTCTCTGATTCTCTCCTCGATTCTCTGTTAAACTTTGCCATCAAGTATCAGGAACGAGTTGATCACAAACAAATTATGCCTAAAGTCTCTTGGCATAGAACTTAGGATAAACCCCAGTAAATCGCGGGTCTAAAAATGGTCGTCGTATTTTAGCACAATATGACGACCAATCAATTATTATTTATCAGGCGTATCTTCCAGCTATTACTAAATTTGCTGTTTACCACAGTTATTTTGACTGTACAGAATTGATTACAGCACGCGAGACAGTTTACTCTGGTTTAATAGCAAAATGCATTCGTAAGCTGAGATTATCTGCCTGGATTGAATAGTTTTATATGAGAATTGCTCTATTTACCGAAACCTTTTTACCCAAGGTTGACGGCATTGTAACGCGCTTACGCCATACCGTTGACCATTTACAACGCACTGGTAATCAAGTGTTGGTGATTGCCCCTGATGGAGGCATCAGAGAACACAAAGGCGCTAAAGTTTACGGCGTTACTGGCTTTCCTCTGCCATTGTATCCAGAATTGCAAATGGCATTACCCCGCCCAGCCATTGGTTACGCTTTAGAAGAGTTTAAGCCAGATGTTATTCATGTGGTGAATCCAGCCGTTTTGGGTTTAGCTGGGATATTTTATAGCAAAATCCTGAAAATCCCCTTAGTAGCGTCTTATCATACGCATTTACCCCAATATCTTCAACATTACGGCTTGGCGATGCTAGAAGGTTTTCTTTGGGAACTGCTAAAAAGCGCTCATAATCAAGCAGCTTTGAATCTGTGTACCTCTACAGCAATGGTAGAGGAACTGACAGCACACGGTATTGAACGTGTAGATTTATGGCAGCGTGGGGTAGATACAGAATTATTTCACCCCGATTTAGCTAGTGTAGAGATGCGATCGCGCTTATCACAAAATCATCCAGAAAGTCCATTGTTACTTTACGTTGGGCGGCTTTCCGCCGAAAAAGAAATTGAGCGCATCAAACCAATTTTAGAAGCAATTCCGGCAGCGCGCTTGGCATTGGTTGGAGATGGGCCGCACCGTCAAGCATTGCAAAAACACTTTGCTGGCACAAACACTTATTTTGTTGGGTATCTTATGGGACAAGAATTAGGTTCTGCCTTTGCGAGTGCTGATGCCTTCATCTTTCCTTCCCGTACAGAAACACTAGGCTTAGTGCTACTAGAAGCGATGGCTGCTGGTTGTCCCGTGGTAGCAGCCCGTTCCGGGGGAATTCCTGATATTGTGACAGATGGGGTAAATGGATATCTTTTTGAGCCAACAGCAGATTTTCAAGGAGCGA
>NZ_JABXKI010000121.1 GCF_017115095.1 Nostoc sp. NMS4
CATTAGGGAACCTGGCGATCGCTCTTGATCAGGTAGATCGGGAAACTCTTTTTAGATATCCAGTTGCTTGGACAAACTGAGTAATACTGAGACGAAGAAAGTCTAAATCAAACAACGTTCGATCGTCGCTGCAACTGATTGGGAAAGAGTATCAAAGTCGTAACCACCTTCTAAGCCAAACAGAATTTTACGAGTTATCCCTAGACAATAATCAGTAAATAAAGCGTAGTCTTCTGGCTGCAAATTGATACTTGCCAAAGGATCTGCCGCATTAGCATCGTAACCAGCACTCACAATTAGTAAATCCGGCTGAAAGTTGGCTAAAAACGGTACTACCTTATTTTCAAAAAGCGGCTGATATACTGTAATATCGCTACCTGGGGGTACAGGCAAGTTGAGGACATTATTGTGAAAGCCTCGTTCTGTAGCTCTCCCAGTACCCGGATAACAGGGGTACTGATGTAACGAACAATAAGCAATTTGTGGGTAAGTTTCTACAATAGATTGAGTACCATTACCGTGATGCACATCCCAATCGAGGATGGCGACACGGTTAACTCCGGGTTGATCGAGGGCAAATAAAGCGGCGATCGCAGCATTAGAAAATAGACAAAAACCCATCCCCGTATCACTTTCAGCGTGATGTCCTGGGGGACGTGCTAGTACAAAAGCTGGATTAGCCGACCTTAACACAACTTCAACTCCATCTAACCAGGCGCTGACTGCCAACAATGCCACATCATAACTACGCGGGGAAACTGGCGTATCTCCATCCAAAGGGCCGCCGCCACTAGAGGCGATTTGCCAAAGTTTTTTAATGTAGGCTGGGCTATGCGCCTTAACCAACGAAGACATCAGTGATGGCTGTTCTGATGCTGGTGTAGGCGATCGCCAGGTAATTTGATCTGCAAATGTAGCTGCTTTTAGAGCATTGGCGATCGCACTTAAACGTTCTGGTTTTTCGGGATGGTATTTTCCAGTCTTGTGATCTAAAAATTCGTCGGAATAGATGACTGGCAGCATAGGACGAAAAAGGTCAGCAGCAGGACAATGAATGTTATTGTATCCTCATACCAATTCTGTATGAAGATGCGCTAAAGCATAAGTACAAGAAAGAAAAACGAACTGTCCCAATTGAAAGTAAAAGCAGCACCAATGCCATGTTAGACTCTACCACCCCCATTACGTAGCTTGCCAACCTAGCCATCATGCAGGTTCTCAAGCCGCTCAATGCGATTGAGAATGCGTTGATTGTCCTCGCGCAAACTCCTAATTTCAGTTACAATCACCATAAAATTTTCTTGGTGCTGGTTGGCTATATTAATCAGAGAGTTAGTACTACTGCGTAAATCCGCATTTACCGCAACTTGATTGTTTAGCGCTTGGGTAACTTGTTCTAAAGCCTCTTCGATTCGGTCTAAACGGTTGGGTTGGTTTTGCATTTTGGCAGATCTCACTAGGAATATGTTAAACCAAATTCTGGGACATCTAACTGGAGAGATTGGAACAGCATTGACCTTGGTTTTTTCATAGAGTGCGATCGCTTCTTTTTCACTCAGATTTGAAAGTCGTGTCGTTGCGATCGCTATACAACTTGGGCGATCGCTGCCTTCTTTGAAGTAATGGTAATTACGAATTACGAATTACGAATTACGCCTTGCGGTACTAAATCGTTGGTCGTTTACTTTCGAGGACTTCTGTTGCTTTCTGTGCAGAAAGTGGGCGGTAGAATAAAAAGCCCTGTACCTCCTCACAGTTGATAGATTTCAAAAATTCCAATTCCTCTTCCTTCTCTACCCCTTCGGCTGTTATCTTTAATCCCAAGCTGTGTCCCAAGGTAACTATGGCCTGGATAATATGAGCGACTTTGCCATCCTGCGTTAAACATTGAATGAAAGATTTATCTATTTTCAGATTGTGGAGCGGCAAAAGTTGTAGGCGCGAGAGCGAGGAATGACCAGTACCAAAGTCATCAATGGAGATATAAACACCCATCTGCTTTAGTTCCTCTAGCACCTTTGTGGTAAAATCTAAGTCCTCAATCGCTGTGGTTTCCATAATTTCTAATTCTAAAAAGCGGGCTTCCAGACCTGTTTGTTGTAAAATCCTAGCTATGGTTTCTACCAATTTGGGTTGGCGGAACTGCTTCAAAGAAAGATTGACAGCGATCATAATTGGTGGCAATCCAGCATCTTGCCATGTTTTATTTTGGCTACAGGCCGTCTGTAGTGTCCATTCGCCGATGGGAACAATTAATCCACTTTCTTCGACTAGGGGAATGAATACACTGGGGGCGACTAATCCCATCTCTGGGTGCTGCCAACGCAACAGAGCCTCCATACTAGTAATTTCTCCCGTGGCAATATTCACACGAGGCTGGTAGTAAAGCGTAAATTCATTGCGTTCTAGGGCATAGCGCAAGCTCTTTTCTAAAGTCAGGAGTTCAGGATTTTTAGCACTCAAGGAAACACTGTAGAATTGATAGTTATTCCGCCCTTTGTCCTTGGCGTAGTACAAAGCAGCATCTGCGTGCTGGATTAGTGTTTCGGCGTTAGGGCTGTTGTTATCAAGTAAGGCAATACCGAGGCTAGCAGTCACATAAAGTTCATGCTCTTGGAGATGAAAAGCATCTTCTAAGGCTTGTAAGATTCTCTCGGCCACCAAAGTTACCTCTTCAATATCATTAACTCGTGGGAGTAAAATAGTAAATTCATCGCCTCCCCAACGGGCTACAGTGTCTCCGCCTCGGAGTGAGTCTTTTAATCTTTGAGAGACGCTTTGTAACAATTGATCTCCCAGAGTGTGCCCCAGAGTATCATTAATCACTTTGAAACGATCGAGATCGAGGAAGATCACAGCTAAACTTTCGCCATTTCGAGTAGCGTTGGGCAGAGTTTTACTGAGCAGCTCGTTAAATAGTAGACGATTGGGCAACCCTGTCAGCAAGTCATGGAGGGCTTGATAGCGAATCTTTTCTTCTACTTGCTGACGTTGGCGCGCACCAATGATACTGGCGGCCATGGTCAACAGAGTAGATTCTTCATGCTTTGACCAATGACGCTCAAAGGTGCAGTCTGCCAAGCCAAGATACCCCCAGAAATTATTATCCAAGCGAAGAGGCACTAACAGAAGGGATTGAATGCCATCTCGAATTAGAAATTCTTGTTCGGCGATAGGAAATTTTTGGGTGATTCCGCTAATCGACTGGCCGCTAGAGAGAACTGTGTACCAACGGGCTAATCCCGGAGTTTGATAAGGCTGATTTTGCCAATGGTGGTGGGTAGATGCAATAAAAGATTGCGTCCATTCAAACCGTAGGCTGACTACCATTTCCTCTGTAACAGGATGGGGATGGTTTTGAAAGAGATAGGCACGATCTGCCTTGGCAGCTTCGCCCAGGATAGCTAAAGCTCGATCGATACCAGTTTCATAATTCATTTCTCCTAGCAAATAATTGGCAGCTTCTGCAACTGCTTGTAATAAGCGATCGCGCTGGCGCAATTCGGCTGTAGCTTGCTTTTGCTCGGTAATATCTCTAATAATAAAAGTTCTAATTAAATCACTTTCAGGAAGATAAAGAACGGATTGTTCAAAAACTTCTGTACCTACTTCCACCTCCCGCACAAAAGAATTTTTTTCTAGATTGTTAACCCCAATCAAGAGTCCTGTTAAGATCGGGTGTTCTGTCCCAACTTCCCTAAGATTGGGAAACTTGATCGCTGCGGCTGGATTCAGATAAGTAATTTTTCCCTCGAAATCCATCTCAATAATTGGATTGGGAATGAGTTCAGGAAAGGATGCTAGGCGAGCTAGGGCGGACTCACTAGCTGCTTCAAAGGTGGGATCGATAGCTAAGGTTTGAAAAGGATTGGCCGGACTGGCTTGATCTGATAAAAAACCAGATAAGTCTTCAACATCAAAAGATTCCGAAAATGCTTGTTCTGAAATATTGGAAATAGCATAATATTTAGCCTGAGTTTTATTACTACCAAAAGTAATGATATCTCCGTTTCTAAGATTATGAGAATAGCATTTATTGCCATTTACAAATAAGCCATTTGTACTGGCTTTTCCTTTATAGTTACCATCAATAATCTGAAAGCCATATTGGTCAGTTTCTGGAACAGTTACTCGCAATAAAATTGCATGTTGCATTGATACTGACCGGGAAGCCAAGACAATAGTGTTTGCAGAATGCCGCCCCAGAGAATAAGTAGTCTCTCGCAAGGGGACAGTTCGCCGCCCTTCTAGGTCTTGGACGACCAATAGATGGCGTATTTTTTCCCGCTCATTTTCTCGCATGGCTGTTCCTCAAATTCTCATATAATTATTTATCGTAAATTCAAGGGTTTAAGACCCCTACATCTATATTTAGCACCAGTTTCAGTCGAGGTTTAAATCAAGAGTCTGAAATGTCTTTAATTTTGAATTTTGAATTTTGAATTGTTAAGTCTTAGTCTGAAAAAGACTGATCTAGAAGTTCATACTTTCCGGCTGCACTTATGGGAAAATTTGCTCAATCAAACTTCTCACCATCTGTGAACCCAAAATTAGTGTCAGGTTATAGACCAGCCTTTATGTTTATTCAGTTTTGGTGATAGAAATTTTAGCTGTTTTCTCTACTCTTACATAAGTTATAAACTTTGTTCCCTCGTCTATATCATCTAAGGTTGTCTTTTTTAGGATACCCAGATTAACAATTCAAAATTAAAATTTAAAAATTGTACCCTACACAGGCAAGTAGAATATTAGTCCAACAACTTAGGGATATAAGATAGAGAGGTATGTTTAACTTTTCCTTCCCCTGATAATGGAGTTGAAAAAGTGAGCATTCGTTAAAGATGATTAATGAGTACGAATTCATACTTATTATTCACGAACAAATGCTGAAAGTAAGTGTTTTAAGCATTAGATGACCATTGTAGAGAGAGTGAAGGCTGAAAGTGTTGATATTATGTCGGTTTATCGTAATCTGCAAGAAACTCACTTAAATCGTGCCCGCGCCAGTCTCAGACAAGCGCTTTCTTGGTATGGATATCTTCGCAAGTCTGGACAGCTTTCATCTAACCCAGAATTGCTAGGTTTGGTGAAACCAGAATTGGAAACTTTGAACGCCACACTCAATAAGCTGGATTCAAACGTCATTAGAATTGCTGTTTTTGGTTTGGTGAGTCGCGGAAAGTCAGCAGTTTTAAATGCCTTGCTGGGAGACAAAATTCTGCAAACTGGTCCCCTAAATGGTGTAACCCAATGGCCGCGTTCCGTGCGGTGGCAACCCGGTGGTAAGGTACTAATAGAGTTAATTGATACTCCCGGATTAGATGAAATTGCGGGTGAGTCACGGGCGGATATGGCGCGAGAAGTAGTACATCAGGCGGATTTGATTTTGTTTGTCGTGTCTGGTGATATCACACGTACTGAGTATCAAGCACTGCTGGAATTAAGGCGATCGCAAAAACCCCTGATTTTAGTGTTTAACAAGATAGATTTATACCCAGATACCGATCGCGGAGCGATTTACCAAAATTTGCAACAACTCGGTGCTGGGAATCCCCAAACCAAGCCTTTACTACCTGATGAAATTGTGATGGTGGCGGCGGAACCAGCAGCAATGGAAGTGCGGATTGAGTGGCCTGATGGGCGTGTCAGTTATGAATGGGAAACACCGCCACCGCAAATAGACGAACTCAAAGAGACAATTCTGAATATTCTCAATCGGGAAGGGCGATCGCTTCTGGCTTTAAATGCCCTCATCCAAGCACGGGATGCAGAAGCCGCGATCGCTCAAAAAACCATCGATTTACGCGAAAAAGAAGCCGAAGAGATCATTTGGCAATTTACCAAATACAAAGCTTTGGCAGTGATGCTCAATCCCATCGCCTTTTTAGATATCCTTGGCGGAACTGTTGCCGATTTAGCTTTAATTCGCGCTCTCGCTAGATTGTATGGTTTGCCGATGACTAGCTATGAAGCCGGGAAAATTTTAAAAACGATTTTATTTAGTTCTGGTGGCTTGCTACTGGGAGAATTAGGTAGTAGTTTTCTTTTGGGTTTAAGTAAGAGTACGGCTGCAATAACTAGTGGTGACAATCCCAGCAATATTACTGCCTTTGCTGGCAGCGCGATCGCTCAAGCTGGTATCGCCGGTTATGGCGCATATTCTGTTGGCAAAGCCGCCCAAGTCTATCTCGAAAAAGGCTGCACTTGGGGACAGTTGGGCGCTAGCAGTGTCATTCAAGAAATTCTCTCTCAAGTTGACCAAAACACAATTCTGTATCGTTTGCGACAAGAGCTAGGCATAAAATATTGAGAATAAATAATTTTTGTTAAGCATTTGTTACTGTTTACAAGTGTTTATGAACTTCTATCAAGCTCTTCTGACAATTGACTGACATTTGGAATTTGGGATGCAAGATTGAGGAAACAGGTTATAGGGAAAAGGTTATAGAAAAACTATCCACTATCCCCTAATATCTATCTGCGTAAATTAAAGGTGAAAGGATCATGACAACTACCCTAAACTCATTTGAAACTGCTGGTGCAGCAAATATTGAAGAAGCCATTACTGAAGCCATTACTGAAGCCCGCACAACTTGTGAGCTAAATGGCAGCGATTCTGCTAATTGTGCCGTAGCCTGGGACATTGTGGAAGAATTGCAAGCAGAGAAAGCCGATCAGCAGCAAGCAAAAGCCAAGAAAAACTCTTTAGAAAACTATTGCGATCGCCATCCTGCTTCTGTAGAATGTCTAATCTACGACGTTTAACTCTTCCGTAAATCAGTTGTTGCTGATTGCGTTATCTGCTTAATAGCTTCTAAATCAGGTGATGGTATTTCACTTGCCATTCCCAACCACAAAAGATATTCAATATTCCCAGCCGGGCCAGTGATCGGCGACCAAGTTAAGCCTTTGTATTTCCATCCTAATTCGTGGGCTGTTTGCAACACCTGGAAAATGGCATCAGCTTGGTCGTTTGGATCGCGCACAACACCTTTTTTACCCACACGGGATCTGCCGACTTCAAACTGTGGTTTGACTAACAACACAGCTTCTCGGTTAGCTTGAGTTAGTTGCCACAAAGCAGGGAGAATCTTAGTTAAAGAAATAAATGATACATCAACTACCGCCAAATCAGGAATCGGATCGTCGTTATCATATAACTCATCTGGTCGTAGTTGGCGTAAATTCGTGCGTTCCCGTAAAATCACCCGCGAATCGTTTCGCAACCGCCAATCAACTTGTCCGTAACCGACATCAACACCATAAACTTTTTTGGCTCCAGCTTGCAAGAGACAATCAGTAAAACCACCAGTAGAAATCCCACCATCTAAACAAATACGCTCTACTACAGGAATGGCAAATACTGACAAAGCTTTCGAGAGTTTTTCACCGCCTCTAGAAACAAAAGGCGATCGCTCTTTAATATTTATTTGAGCAGTAATATCAACTTCAGTTCCAGCTTTATCAACTAACTGCTGATTAACAGTAACTTCCCCCGCCTGAATTAACCTCTGTGCTAAGGCGCGAGAAGAACATAAATTTAACTCTACTAATAATGTATCGAGTCGCTGTTTAGCCAATTAACTTGATTCTCCTGGTAAGATTAAAGTCAAAGCATGATTGATAATTTCTTCGCGGTTAACCAGCTTTTCTAATTCTGGGACTTCATAACGACCTTCTTCTACTTCTAGCGTTACCTCATCAATGGCATTTAAATAGGCTTCTGTTAAGGTTTCTAACAATTCTTCTCGCGTGAGATAATAACCTCCCGCTTTACGCCGCTTATTTTCGCGCTGAATTTCCCGAACCGAATTCCGAATAGAGACTTCCCAAGAGCGAGTCGTGCGATTTTCAGCTTGTTGTTTAATCAGATGCAACAGCAAAATCACTGCATAACTACGAATCGTTTTGATTATGTCATTTCGGCTCATTTCTGTTAATTCTTCAACTATCAGTAATGCTCCTTGAACATCGCCTTTAACAAGCAAGTCTTTGAGAGTTAATAATTCTTCCATAATCAGCGCCTCAAACATCGGCAACTTCTATTGTGGCTGATAACGGTTCTAGTTCAGATAAGATAAGCTAATGCGTTTAATCTAGGAGCGATATCTACGATGGGCTACGCCTACGCAATTACACACCATTATCCTTTTGGAATGCATAGAGTTTTTTATATAATGCTCATATATAAGGCTTAATAAAGCACAGCCATGACAGATATTCGACAGCAAATTGTCACACAACTAGATGCTTACAGCACTTTAGAAAGTCTGAAAGCAGCTGTTAGGGAATGGGTTAACACTTCAAACGCTAGCTTAGATACTTTAAAAAAAGTTTTGGAGACACACCTTGATGAAGATTACGATCTTAGCAGCGAGGATTGGCAGCAACTCCAGAAACAAGATTTGACTTTCATCAGCGATGACGCAACCAGAGAAGAAGATATGCGTCGATTACAGCGATACCGTGAAACAGGTGATGGTATCCCACATGAACAGGTGGCAGCGTGGTTGGCAAGTATTGGCACAGATAATGAGTCTCCATGTCCAAGGTAATTTGGCTACCAGAAGCACTAACTGACCTTGTGCGGCTGTTCGATTTTGTGAAATTGAAGAACGAAAACGAGTTGTCCCTCGTGTTTGAGGTGACTATTTCCCAGATTTTCAGAGAATACATAATCAATATTAGATTCCAATTCGTCACTAATTTCCCTGATGATATGCCATGCATGAATTGAAGTTGAGGCGTGGTGGATGAAGTAAATTAGTACGGCGATGCTGGCGATCGCTAGTAGGATGGCGACAGTGATTGAAATTTTCGGTACAAATGGTTGTTTTCCATCAGTATGAACACTCCGTAGCACGAGCAAACAGTAAATAAACGTAGCAATAAACGTGCCGAGTACAAACTGAAATCTGATATCCTGCATAAAATTTCGCAGCACTCGTGGCCCGAACTGTTGAGAAGCCAGCGTCAGAGCAACGAGGGTGACTGAGAAGACAGTACAAGCTACGGTAATCATTGAACTAGCGATCGTTGAAAGCAGAGTTAGCGCACTATCCCCGCCGCCAGTGTAAATCTTTAAGCCCGACTTTTCCATTAGTCCAGACTCGCCTGTTAAGTCAAGTCTGAGCATAAAGAATGCTAGCGCGATCGCCGCCCCTGTGATCAGTAATGGCACAAACCAGTAGCTAGAGCGCAGCCCTTCTTGAAGTTTGATCCGGTTATATTTTTTCATCTGGCATAGTTCGTATACTAAGACTTACAACGCCATTTTTTGGATTAATAAGCAATTGGGAGCGATCGCTACTTAACTAGTTCCGTGGGTTTAAGTCCCCCGGTTCAATAAAAAAGTAAGTTTTGTTTTATGTTGGGGTTAAATCCCCAGACGCTCTCTACGTTCGCGCAGCGTGTCGAAGACAGACGCTAAAAGCGATAGCAAAGCGTCATTACGAATTACGTTAGCGCAGCGTTAGCGACGCAGGAGCGTCATTACGAATTACGAATTATTTTAATGTATTATTTTTTGCGAATACAAGTATCAAAATAATTAAGATACAGCAAAATCCGTGTATTGCCGTAGTTCAGCCGGATGGAAACCCAACACAATATCTTCGCGCAAAATACCCGCTTCTAATAATGCCTCTGCTACTGGCTGGGAAGTACCATCATATTGAATCCACACTTTATCATTAATGATATCTATATGCACCACTGAACCATGTACGCGGCGCACTCCATCCCAGCCAATATGTAACACTTCGTAGTGATCTCGCTCCGAGTCAATGACTGGTTCTGGCTCTATTTGACCGTTAGCAGGTTTGTGACCAGCATATTCAAATATCAACTGACGAATAATTTCACGATACCGATTTAGCTTATCCATCTGATAATCCTTTCTAGTTGCTCGTCAAAGACAATCAGGTTTATTCCTATGCTATTAAGAATTAGCTGACCAAAGCGTTCGGAAAATATACCTTCGTAAACCCGCTTGGGAACTGCTAAATAAAGTTGCCGTTTTGGTTGTAGTTCTTTAAGTACACTGCGATAAATTTCATACTGCCCTACAGCTTCCTGGAGGTCACTCACTGGAGAAGGACTCAGAAAACTTTTGATTTCAACAGCTATTTTTTGATTATCCCTCTCAGCAGCAATGGTAACTCTTTCTGCTCCAATATCTACGTAAAGTTCTCTACCCCCATAAGCGAGGTATAAGGGATCGTTGGTTATTGTCCAACCATCTGCTATAAGTCCTTTAATGACTGCGGCGTGGTAGATGTCTCTGGCTGGCATTAGTCGAAAGATAGCTCCAAAAACACAGCTTTAATCTAGCAAAACTTTACAGGCGAAAACTTAGAACAAGCCCTTCTTTACACCTAGTAAATTTGACAAAAAAGCGATCGCTCTTTCCTAACATAGACAAAAGTGCGATCGCTATTCATGTTTATGTCGCAGCAGACACCTTGCCCGCTTAAAATCTAAATATCTATCTCGCTCAACTCGCGTGTAATGTGATCGAATGGTTCATCCACAAAAGCAGTATTAACCACACCTGCTGCTGCTACTTGTTCCTTAATCAGATCCTTGAGAATTTGGATACCGCGAACCGTAGGCCCAATAGGCACTCCTAGAGAATTGTAAGTTTCCCGTAGCCCTTGTAGCACTCGTTCATCCAACACATTCGTGTTCCCAGCAACCAGCGCATAGGTGGCGTAACGCAAGTAGTAGTCTAAATCCCGCAGACAAGCCGCATAACGACGAGTCGTATAAGAATTTCCACCAGGACGAATTAATTCTGGCAGTTCTTCATATAACTTTAAACCAGCTTGCTTGACAAGTACAGCCGCATTAGAATTGATTGCCGCCGCCGCTTGTACCCTTGCTGTGCCACTATCAAAGTAAGACTTTAGGCTATCGATCGCATTCCGGTCAAAATACCGACCAGCTAAGTCATAATTCTTAATTAAACTTGTTACCGCATCGCGCATTCCTTCTTCTCCCAATCATTGCTATTTATGGTTTGATATTTATTTGGCTGCACTTATGCACCAGTAAAGTTTTGTGCTATTAAAAATAGATTCGGCACAAAAACAACCTATCCACTATCTATGGATTCTATGCCAAAGTTGACCCCTATATGATGAACTTTCCAGTTTTGTACAGATGATCGCTGAAAGGTTAATATAACCTGATAATCGAGATATCTGTAACATAAGCTACAAAATCCGCTAATGTCTAGTATTTAAGATATTTCTGGTGTGTCACGGTCTGATTGAGATCAGCAGGGTTAGGATGCAATGTAAGATTCTGGTTTACTTTAGGAAATTGGTAGAGAAGGAGTAACAATGACAACACCACAAGAAGTCTTGAAGAGAATTCAAGATGAAAAAATTCAACTGATTGATCTCAAATTCGTCGATACAGTAGGAACTTGGCAGCACCTCACACTGTCCCAAGACCAAATCGATGAGACTGCATTCACTGATGGCGTGCCTTTTGACGGTTCCAGCATCCGAGGCTGGAAAGCGATCAACGAATCAGACATGACGATGGTACTCGACCCCAACACCGCTTGGATCGACCCATTCATGAAAGAGCCAACGCTAAGTATACTTTGTAGTATCAAAGAACCCCGCACAGGTGAATGGTACAACCGTTGCCCACGTGTTATTGCCCAAAAAGCAATAGATTACCTGGTTTCCACTGGTCTTGGTGATACAGCCTTCTTTGGCCCCGAAGCTGAGTTTTTCATTTTTGACAGTGTACGGTTTGCCCAAACTGCTAACGAAGGCTACTACTTCCTAGACTCCGAAGAAGGTGCTTGGAATTCCGGTAAAGCTGGTACAGAGCAAAAACCCAACCTGGGTTACAAACCACGCTTCAAAGAAGGTTACTTCCCGGTTTCACCGACAGATTCTTCCCAAGATATGCGGACAGAAATGTTGTTGACAATGGCACAATTAGGTGTACCCATTGAAAAGCATCACCACGAAGTAGCCACTGGTGGCCAGTGCGAACTAGGTTTCAAATTTGGGAAGTTAATCGAAGCGGCTGACTGGTTGATGATTTACAAATATGTCATCAAGAACGTTGCCAAGAAATATGGCAAAACCGTCACCTTCATGCCAAAACCAATTTTTGGCGATAACGGTTCGGGAATGCACTGTCACCAGTCCATCTGGAAAGGTGGCCAACCTCTATTCGCAGGTGATAAGTATGCTGGTTTGAGCGAAATGGCGTTGCACTACATTGGTGGTCTTCTCAAGCACGCACCAGCGCTATTGGCAATCACCAACCCCAGCACCAACTCATACAAGCGCCTAGTACCTGGTTATGAAGCCCCTGTTAACTTAGCTTACTCCCAAGGAAACCGTTCTGCTTCTATCCGTATTCCTCTATCTGGCACTAACCCCAAAGCCAAGCGTTTAGAATTCCGTTGTCCAGATGCTACATCTAACCCCTACTTGGCATTTGCTGCAATGCTTTGTGCTGGTATCGATGGCATCAACAACAGAATCGATCCTGGTGAACCCTTAGATAAGAATATCTATGAACTCTCTCCAGAAGAATTGGCAAAGGTTCCTTCAACTCCAGGTTCTTTAGAATTGGCCTTGCAAGCACTGGAAAAAGATCACGCCTTTTTGACAGAATCAGGCGTATTCACGGAAGACTTTATCGGAAATTGGATTGATTACAAGCTAGGCAACGAAGTCAAGCAGTTGCAGCTACGTCCTCATCCCTACGAGTTTTACCTCTACTACGATGCTTAATTAAGAGTCGTATCTAACTAAAAAGTAATAAGTTTTGCCACCCTAGAGATAGGGTGGCTTTTTTTCCAGACTTATTTAATTGAGATATTTACTCAAAAAACCCAGATCGTAACTTCTGGAACTTAGCTCATGGAAGCATGACTAGGCCCATAAATCATCCGGGTATTAGCATCTACCTTCCCTTGAATCGGGTTCCAGTAGTGAGATACTTCTTCAGGAAGACCAAGTTCTTGTGCAGCCCGCATCAGCATTGATTGTTGGCGATTCTTGACTTGCTGATGTTCGCGCACCATTAACGCACGAGATTTATCTGCGATAGACATAACCATAGTCCTCTCTATTTTGTGAATATATAATTTTTGATTTCTTACAAGACTAATATAACAAAAATTCTGTAACATAGGCTACTTTTTACAAAAATTTATATTTTATTATTAGTATTTTTTCCTAAAAGCCTGACCTTAAAAAACACACCTTTCCCAAGAACTGGGCATTGGGCATTGAAATAATTAATAGTTCTTCTCCCTACTCCCTTTTCTTTAAGTAAAATTCATCTAAAAAGACCAGATACAAAATTTTGCATCTGGTCTTGGGTGTAGAATAATTAAAACGACTGATTAAAGACCACCAAATCTACAAATATACGATTTGGTAGGGGGTCTTAAACCCAGTTGCTTAGACGTGACTCGAAAATACTCGCTAACGCTGCGAAGCAATGCTTTTTCGGTCAACATTTATTCTTACTTCTGACTCCTGAATTCTATTCGATAAGCAAGAGATGAAAGAGATTTTATGCTTTGGCAAAGGACACTAAACAGATGTTAGAGCGAAGATCAATTTCTTGTTTATGTAGATGACTAGCTACTGAATGAATGAGAAGAAAATCTATTGGCGAATAAAGTGAAGCTGCCTTAAGACTGTTTTCTCAACAAGCAAAATCTCTGAATTGGATGTGCTTTAGATTAACTGATAGCCTAAGTAGCATCTATTTCTATAGCCGTTGACGATTTAGACGCAGAGCTTTTCACCGAATATGAGCAACAGTTGTAGAGCTTTTGAGGAGTTGGTAATGCTGTTAATCAAGGCACTTAATTGATTTGCCTTTTGATCGGCAGGATTGACGACAACTATGTATACAAAGCTTGCAGTTCAAATACTAAGCGATCGCTGAAGACTTTTGTGTGTCAACTGTATATATCTCTGCTAGAAAAACTGTGTAAAAGATGTTAGCACAGCATCCTGTTTTCTGGTAATTCTGTTCCTTTGGGAAAAGAGGTATTACCCTACAGTAGTTAAACCACAGCATAGATATTTCCGAATTTTTGTGTAACTTCTCTACGCCCACTACCGCGATGACGTGGCGCATCATCTGGACTTTGTTCAGATGCCGCCAGCCATTGTTCTGAAGCAGACGTGGAAGACAGTCCTGCTGATAATTCATTGACCATTGGTTGGCAGTTAGAAGCTAAGGGGCCGAACACCAGACTCGATATTAAAAGTGAAATGGCAGCACGCATAGCAGATGTCTATTTTGGAACTCTCCACTTCACTGATACTTAGCTTTTTGATGAATATCCGGACAATTCATCAAAAAGTATTCTGTTTTACTGAAAATAAACTCTTCTTATCCTTCGGTTAAATGTTCGACTAATAACCAATTACCAGAGTGATTCTGACGACCCCACAATGTAACTAATTGTTCGTGGGGATAAGCGCGTAATTGCTCGTCAATATGCGATCGCAAAGTCACAAGCTGCCAATTTTGCCCTTGATATGCGGCTGGTGCTGTGACAGTGAATCTGTATTCTTGCTGGGACAAGCGGAAAAAGATACCTTTGAAACAGTTACTTTCCTGAATTAATGCTTTGTCAAAAGCAGAGTCAGGGCAATCGCCACTAACTGGATAGGCTTGTGGGTTATCTAAGTAATACAGTTGCCAGTACCGCCAATCCGAATGATTGGGTGGAAGATTAAATAAAGGAATAATTAGCGCTTTTGAGCGATTATCTGCCAATAAAGCCGTTTGCAGAATCCTAACAGGTAAATCTCTCGGCTGGCAGTTTAACTCAACACATATCGCTGCTGCCATCCCTGCTACCTGACCAATGCCCATAACCACAGGTTGTAATCTGGTTGCGCCATTGGCAATGTGGGAAACAGAAATATTCTTTTCACAGACCAAGAAACCATCTGTTGCGGCTGGAATTAGAGAACTGTAGGGAATTGTAAAGGGAGTCCCCGTCCAACGTCCTCCCCAACGGATCGATTTTGGTTGCAGTGGGAATTGAACGCCAGGATAATGATGGTCATTGGCGTAGTTACCAACTGCGATTGCTCCGCAAACGCCAAGGGCGAACGCTTCATTAAATATAGATGCAACTCTACCTTTTGCGATCGGCAAAATATCCTGTTCTCGGACAGTAGTTAGCCCCACTAAGCGGCGGCTTTCTCGGTAATAAGGATGCAGTGCAAAAGCTGTAGAGGCGTGAGGAAATACTTTTTCTGCTAAACCATAGCGGACACCAAGCTGTTTTTGGATAAAATGGGCAAAATTTTGGCTGTGCCAGCGAGATTCTTGGATGAATTCACCTCTGGATACATCTGACTCTATCAACCGCCCTACTCCTTCGCCGTAGTCATTGCCACAGATTGGCCAATTGATCATAAACAGGCCACCAGGCAAACGTCCATAATTCAAAAATGTCTCTGCTCCATAGCCATCCCAAGCACCTGTAAACTGGGATGGATTATAGTTAGGTGCAGCCGGAATTTCTGGGGCAACGGCTTCACCAAAGTCCTGCATAATCACTACATAAGTGGGCGCTTGCACAGGATATCTTTGGGTTAAAGAGTTAAAAGTCACTGGGGCGCTAGGTTCTCCCCACTCAGATTGCAATTC
The DNA here is from genome assembly GCF_017115095.1 of Nostoc sp. NMS4. Taxonomy (GTDB): domain Bacteria; phylum Cyanobacteriota; class Cyanobacteriia; order Cyanobacteriales; family Nostocaceae; genus Nostoc. The sequence continues at coordinate 15,670 of NZ_JABXKI010000121.1, forward strand.
CCAACCCCAACGGTGAGGTATGTCAGCTAAAGCTAATAAATCTCCTAATTCTGTACCATCGAGAATAATTTTGGCTGTGACAGCAAAATCAGCAAAACGCACACCAGTAATCAAATCACCTTGACGGAACACTTCTATTGGCACTTGTCCAGAAATCCAGTGCAGATTGGGCAATTCCTGCACCCAATCTGCAAAAATCTCTGCCCCAATTCGGGGATCGTAACTAAAAAAGCTGACCCAACTGTTATCTAATCCACCGGGCTGTCGTTGTCGCAATTCCTGCAAAAACGCACCCCATAACCCCGTTTGAAAGGCTTCTAATTCATTACCATCAGGTACAGACACCCCAGCCGAAGTTAGCATTCCTCCCAACCAAGAAAATTCGCTCACCAAAATAGTTTTAGCTCCCCGTCGCGCTGCTTGAATAGCCGCCGCAGTCCCTCCAGTTCCCCCACCGACAACTAAGACATCAGATGTGTATGTCTGATTAAGCATTTCTTACCTCTCTGGAATTTACCCAGTCACAGTAGACCGAAAACTTTTGCAATCGCTAAAAAATAGTAGTGTATGATACCATTTTTAGAGGAATGGAAAAAAGCTGT
>NZ_JABXKI010000190.1 GCF_017115095.1 Nostoc sp. NMS4
ATTTATCGCTCAGAGCAAGGATTATCAGGACTAAAGTCCTTACTACAAACTTTAATTTATTTATGCCTAGATACTTAGAGTTCAGAAATAGTTTGGAATTGTTGTAAATCATTTCTCTTGTCTCTGTGTTTATTTCACTCTGCGTTCTCTGCACCTCTGCGGTTATTTAAAAAATCCTACATCAGTAAACTTGCGTAACTAATTTTACAGACGACGAAGCCAACTTGCTACAAGTAGACTGATCTTTATATCCACATAAATTCTGCTGGATATCAGGATTACCGTAATTGGTAAATCTGCAAATAAGTAAGTACCTGATGGAAATAATCTAAAAATATGGGGTTTTTAATATTTTCTGTGGCTTTAGTTGCCATTGTTGCTGTAATTATCATTAATGCCTACAACGATTTAGTCAAGTATCGCAACCGTTACAAAAATGCTTACTCTCAAATCGATGTTCAATTACAACGCCGCTATGACTTAATTCCCAACTTGGTGGAAACTGCTAAAGGGTACATGAAACATGAGCGAGAAACCTTAGAAGCAGTTATTGCCGCCCGAAATTCTGCAATTAATGCTAGCAGTCGAGCCGCGCAAAATCCTGGAGATCCCCAAGCGATGCAACAGTTGGGCAATGCTGAAGGGGCGCTGACGGGTGCGTTAAGTCGGTTGATGGTACTTTCAGAATCTTATCCAGAATTGAAAGCCGATCGCGCCATGACTCAGGTAATGGAAGAATTATCTTCCACTGAAAATCGGATTGCTTTTGCTCGTCAGGCTTTTAATGACGCGGTGACACTTTACAACACCAAGAGTGAATCTTTCCCCAGCAACCTTGTGGCAAATAATTTTAACTTTACTGTTGCAGAATTGCTCCCCGAAGCTACTCCAGAAATCAGAAATGCTCCACGCGTGTCTTTTTAGGTGTCTATGAATTTCTTTGAACATCAGGATCGGGCACGCCAAAACACGCAACAATTAATTGGGTTATTTTCCCTGTCGATCGCAGTTATGATTATGGCGATTTATATTGCCACTTTATTTCTGTTTCGCATGGCTCCTCGTGTTTGGTGGCATCCAGGGATATTTCTCTACGTAGCTGGGATTACAATAATTGCGATCGCAGTCGGAAGTTTGTACAAAATTGCCTGTCTCCGGGAGGGTGGAAGCGTAATTGCCCAAGAGTTAGGAGGAAGACTCCTGCTACCAGAAATGGCCGACGAACAAGGGCAACAACTATTAAATATTGTCGAGGAAATGGCGATCGCTTCTGGTATTTCTGTCCCACAAGTTTATCTCCTCGACAGAGAAACCGGCATTAATGCCTTTGCTGCCGGATTTACGCCCAATGATGCTGTAATTGGAGTTACCCGTGGAACTTTGCAACACCTGAGTCGGGATGAACTACAAGGAGTCATCGGCCACGAATTCAGTCATATTCTCAATGGAGATATGCGGCTAAATTTGCGTTTAGTGGGACTACTGCATGGGATTTTGTTCATTTATTTAACTGGGGAATTGCTGTTGCGCCTTCGCGGAAAAGAAGACAAGGGTTTACCTATCTGGGCGTTTGGTTTGGCACTAATGGCAATTGGCGGTATCGGATTACTTTGCGGACGGTTGATTAAAGCCGCCGTCTCTCGCCAACGCGAATTTCTCGCTGATGCTTCAGCCGTACAGTTCACTCGCAACCCCAACGGACTTACCGGAGTCTTTCAAAAACTCCAACAGATGGATTCACGATTGATTTCGCCGGGTGCAGAAGCCGCTAGCCACATGTTTTTTGGCAATGCCCTCAACCCCTCTTTCTGGGAAAATATGTTTTCTACCCACCCACCCTTAGCAGAACGTATCCGCCGCGTTGGGGGTTTGAACGTCAGCAATTTAGCAGCAATGCCATCTCGCAATCAGATGCGTTCCCCTTCCCAACAATCCCAAACAATGGGCTTTGCTGGTGGTTCTAACGCCACGCCATCACAGATTGTAAACCAAGTTGGAAGCGTTACACCAGAGCATTTTGCCCATGCTCAAGCGCTATTATCGCAGTTACCAGAATCTTTGCGTTTGGGTGCGCGTGAGCAACAAAGTGCAATGGCGATCGCTTTGGCGCTAGCGTTAGATACGGAAAATCTCCAAATTAAAGAACGTCAGATTGCTTGGTTACGAGAGGTACAACCTACTGATTTGGTAGAGAAAACCTTGGAACTAAGTAGCGAAATTAGTCAGTTAGATCCCAGAATTCGCTTACCACTTGTGGATTTGGCAGTGCCTATCTTGCGCCAAAACTCTGCCAAAGAATGCCAAACGCTGTGCAAATGCGTCCACGGTTTAGTTGTAGCCACCGGAAGTTTATCGCTGTGGCATTTCGTGTTGCAGTTAATACTGTGGCATCGTCTTCAACCTAATATAAATCCCATATCTACTACAACGGTAGAATTCACCTCCATCGAACAGATTTGGCCAGATAGTCTATTAATATTGTCCGTAATTGCCCGTGTCGGACACTCTCAACCTAATGCATCGAGTGAAGACATCGCCTATGCTTTTCGTTCTGGAGTTTTTCGACTCCCCAAAGCCGGAGAGCAAGAAAAACCACAAATACCATTAAGTTGTAATTTTACTGAACTTAAGAAAAGTATTGAGCGCTTGCGTCTTGCCACTCCCAAACTCAAACAGGCTATTGTTGACGCTTGCGCCCACACGGTACTATTAGATAACAAAGTTACTCCTTCAGAAGCAGATTTACTCAGAGCGATCGCCATGACGCTAAACTGTCCTATTCCCCCATTTTTAAACCCTCAGCCTGGTGTTTCAAAACAGAAACAATCTTTTCTAAAGCTAAGTTAATGTAGCGACCGAGACACGATTATTTATAACTCAACAAATAAAGTCCGTTTTTGCGGACTTTTCCATTATTCTTTTTTGTAGTAGTTACAAATGACTGTTTGCCAGAACAATAACCTCTTATATTTTGATTGTATTTACAGGCAATTGATTTATTTTTATCCTTACTCTTACATAGCAATCCGATTTTATTGGTGAGAATAGCAACCCACAGATACCAGATTTCTTAAATAAGTCGGGGATCTTGTTTCTCACGTATAATTTAGGACTGGCAAAAGAGTATTATATTGTACAAAAAATCTTGACCCTGCCTAGAAGTATTAACTTGCCCCAAAAAGTTTAGACAAAATGCCAGCATTCTAGAAATTTGATTGCTATATTAGATTAAATAACTATTCTGGCAAGGGTTTAAAAGCTGTGCGGGATGATTTACAGGACTTGGAAATTAGTCAAAACGATCTGCAAAAGCTGACTAATTTACCTGTCAACGAGGAACTTTTAATCATTACAAATCCTCTCAAGAGATTAGTAAACACATATATACAAAAGCTTAAAAGCTCTGAAGGAGCAACTGTAGTTTTTATTGGATTTTCTACATTTGTTTTTGTCTATATTTTATTTGATATAATTATTAAAGTATTTGTAACCTGGATAACAATTCCATCTTGGATATTATTAATTTTCTTAAGTCTTTGGGTTGGTGGTCTAACGCAAACTATCTTATATTTTATCTGGAAAAGTAGAACTAAGATTGCTAAACTTAATATGACAAAATCTCTGCAAGTACTGCTAAATGAGGTTAATAGGTATAATACTGTTATTAGAGTTATACATATCAATGATCAAATAGAAGAAGCTGGTAATCCAGAAGTGATTATAAAGGAAAGAGAAGGTGTAATCGAAGCACTTAAACTCACTAAAGCTGATTTAGTTCGTGCTTTAAAGACAGAAAGAATTTTGAGAGAAAATAAGAATTTTATCCTGAGTAATACAGAACTATTTGTCAACAATTTAGCAACTTTAACAGCCATGCAAGTAACTGAACAGGCTACTGAACATGGAAGGTTACTCAATGAAGCATTACAAATTGCATTAGATGTGCAATACGAGATGAAAAGATTACAGACTCAGCGTTAAGGTAATTCGTAATTCGTAATTCTTAATTAAGTTTTGTAATGGGGGATTTAGAAAGCACCCCTGAATTTACTCAGCACTAGGTAAAAGTTAGAAAAAGCGTAGGTACTCCCGATAAGTCGATTGAGGCGGCTGGGTGGGTTGGCTTCCAGGCTACTATCCAGAGATTGTCTATGGCTTTTTTCCATAATCTTTCCCACGGTTGCAATCCCCGGTCTAACATAAAGAATATTCGTAAAGCGATCGCTTATCCGCATGGACTGGAAAGAAATTAGAGGGAACTGGGTAATCATTCCCCGAAATCCCATAGGTATCGTTCATTTTTTAGGCGGTGCATTTGTCGCCACTGCACCGCACATCACTTATCGGTGGTTACTCGAAGAACTGGCAAGTAAAGGCTATGTTGTAATTGCTACACCTTTCGTTAATACACTGGATCATACTGCGATCGCAAAATCTGTGCTGTTAAACTTTGACCGCACCCTCGAACGATTGCATGATTCTGGGGCATTACGCAAGCTTTACTTCCCCATCTACGGCGTTGGACACAGTATGGGCTGTAAACTCCACTTGCTGATTGGTAGCCTCTTTAAAGTAGAACGTGCAGGAAACATTTTAATATCCTTCAACAACTACGCTGCTAAGGAAGCTATCCCCCTAGTAGAGCAATTCAATTCTACTTTGAAAATCGAGTTTACCCCCTCACCATTGGAAACTAACAAACTTGTCCAAGAACGTTACAATATCCGGCGCAATTTATTAATAAAATTTAGTAACGACACCATCGATCAATCGGCAGCTTTAACCAAGATTTTACAAGAACGTTTTGATGAGATGGTGACAGCACAAACGTTACCAGGAAATCATACAACACCTTTAGGTCAAGATATTAAATGGCAAACGGGAACATCTTTTACCCCCTTTGACGCTTTAGGGCAATGGTTCAAGCAAGAGGCATACCGCGACTTAAACCAGTTAAAAAGTAATATCCTTTTATGGCTAAATCCTCTGGCAGCACCATAATATTTTATGACTCTTAAACAATCGTAAATTCGATGACTAAATAAAAATGAGTTATAGCGCTTCTCATTTGAGTCTAATAGAGACGTAACCTTCACCCCTTACGCCAGTTGCTACAACGGAGCAAATTCTACTCTCTCTTTTAAAAAGAGAAGAATGGAATGGAAGTAAAGTCAAATTCTATTGCAGACAAATGATCGGCGCTATAGTAGCATTTTTGTATTGATACTAGTAGCTTAATTAGCTCATAGCATATTTTTATTTTCTATTTTGACAAAAAATTACTAATGAGTGTTTTCAACGAATTTCTATGTTTCAAATACTAATAATTGATGACGACTATTCAATAAAAATACTCCTGAAAAGGATGTTGGAAAAACAGGGTTATGAGGTAGTTACTGCTAGTAGCGGCGAAGAAGGAATAGAAAAGGCACTAGTTTATCGTCCAGCACTAATTATTTGTGATTGGATCATGCCAGGGTTGACTGGACTAGAAGTTTGCCACCGCATTAAGACAGATCCCAAATTTTTCACCACATTCTTTATTTTATTAACATCCTTAGATTCCGTTGCCGATTGCGTCAAAGGTCTAGATGCTGGTGCTGATGATTTTATCTCTAAACCTATCGAGCATAATGAATTACAAGCACGGGTAAGAGCAGGATTACGTTTACATCAGTTGAGTAGAGATTTGCAAGCTCAAAAGTTACTTCTAGAATCAGAAATGTCAGAAGCAGCAGAATATGTGCGATCGCTACTACCTCTTTCCATGACTGAACCCTTCAATATAAATTTCCGATTCATTCCCTCGCGGCAACTCGGTGGTGACTGTTTCGATTACTATTGGCTGGATGATGACTATCTGGCAATTTACTTACTCGATACTGCTGGACATGGACTCAAAGCTACTCTTCCTTCTGTTTCAGTACTGAATCTGCTACGTTCCCGTGCGCTCAAAGGTCTTGATTACTATCAACCTAGTGATGTTTTGAAGGCTTTAAATGACACCTTTCAGATGAATTATCAAAATGATAAATACTTTACGATTTGGTACGGAGTTTATAACCGAATCAACCGCCAGCTAATTTATTCTAGTGCAGGTCATCCACCAGCAGTTTTAGTAACAGGCACATCTCCAAGAAAGTCTGAAGTTCAACTATTGAAAACCCCCGGTATGCCAGTTGGTATGTTTCCAGAGGCAAAATATGTTGATGGGTTTTGCAATATTGAAAAATTCAGTACTCTTTATATTTTTAGTGATGGCGCTTATGAAATAACTAAATCAGATGGCATACTTTGGAGTTTGGATGCTTTTATTCAGCTACTAGTTAGCTTACAAGATCCTGTTGATAGCCAACTCGATCGCGTACTCAGTTATTTAATCGCCCTGAACTCCAAAGATGCTTTTGATGATGATTTATCTATTTTACAAATGAAGTTCGATTAATTACGTATTAGAGACTAAAACCTGATTAAATGCATCTTGACTGGGAAATATTTCAAAAACTTTATCCATATTAGTCAGTTCAAATAATATCCTGACTTGCTCATTAATTGAGCAGAGAACAAGCTTAGTATCTGCTGCTCGTAAGGTTTTGAAAGCTAATACCAAAGCTCCCAAACCTGAACTATCCATAAACGTTACATCTTTAAAATCAACTAACACAATTTTTGCACCACTTTCTAAAATATCAGTGATATTTTGTCGAAAGTCTTGTGAAGTTGTGGCGTTCAAATTACCACTGAGCTTAATAACTTTTACTTGTTCTATCATAATTATGTTACTCTGAGTTGTGTAAATAATACTCTGATTTCGCCATTATATACCCATCATAGAAAATTTAAAAATGCTTGCGAGACAGACATTAGAATACCTGATTGCATACTTATCAACAAGTACTCTATAAAAAACAAAGTTAGATTATCAATATTTAAATCTAACTTTTTCATTAAAAATTAAATTGTTTTTTCTAAACATTGGTTAATTACTATTAATTAAGCAACCTATAAATGGCTAAATTTGATTTTTGTAGTCTAACATTAATCTACAAGACGAATTTACTAGTTTTCGGATTAATTAACAAATATTTTTGCAAAACTTAAATTTGCTCAGTAAACATAATCAAAATAGTCGTCATTACAGGGTTTAAAGTTTTCATGTGAATTATTTTCAAAAGGGCGTGGGCTTCTGTGCGAGACGCTACACGAATAGCGATCGCTCCTTCAGTCTACAAGTATAATATTACTAAAAATTCCTCAAACATCAGATAGCTCCCTATTATAATCACTAATGAATACGATTGACTACTTGTGATGGTAGTCAGGGTCTACATTTATTTCTGTCCGATTACTTACATAATTACAATAGTTCCCATCTGGATTTAGAAACTCGACCAAACAAGTTTGATTTCAGCAGCACCAAGCTAAAATCTACTATTCAGCGATTTTGAAACATCAAGGTATTAATTTATCCTTGGCTAACGGGAATACTAATCACAAATTAAGCCCCACTTCCTAGCTGCGGAGCCTTCCTGGTACATTTTCCCAAAGCTTCTGAAATTCTCCCTCACTTTGACGTAGGGCTTTCTGAGTTCCTTCGTACTACGTGATGTATTGCTAAGTACCAAAGATACCCACTACATTAACCTGAGCATAACCCCGACTTTTTAAAGAAGTCGGGGTTATGATTGATGTGTAGTGAAAAGTGGGATTGTTCTAGGCCAGCTACTAATTAATCGAATAATTACTATAGAATTCCTATTTGATTTATGTATGAAAAAATGGTTCTTCCGGTAGTTTTATGGTCATTATTAGAATTGAGTTGATTTTAATAACTATAATTTAGTGATATAAATGCCTATAAGATAGATTGGATAAGCATTTAGTAAATATCAAGCATAGTTAAATAACTCCCAAATTATAATCTATATTAGAATATCGTAAAGTTTTAGGCGATCGCGAGGGTTGATATTCTTATGCCCATCAAGATGCTCGATATCCAGCTTGGCCTTGAGACGCTGCACATAGTTCTGAGCCGTTTTATGGCATACATGCATTTGCTCGGCGATCGCTTGATCTGTTAGCGCATGATTGCATAATAAGTCTAGAATTTCTAGATCCTGCTGAGTCAATTGCATTTCTTTCATCAGTTCCCGATGGACTTTGAGTTGTCCATCTAGGGCGTTGCGAACGCTTTCCAGAAAGGCACTCCGTCTTTCCATCTTGTTCACAACTACAAAACGTTCAAGAAGCGATCGCCTTCAGCCGTAACTCTCTTAAACAGGACTCACTTTTGCTCTGTAAAGCAGCTTCTCACCTTGAAGGTAGCCAGTGTAGCGGACTTTGACTGTTTCTCCAGGTTGTGCAGTTCCCTTGATCAATTGGTGCAGTTGGGGATCGTAAGGTAATTCTGCTCCCACAGGTGCGATCGCTTCTACTCCCCACGCCTTTAAAAGCTTTTCTAAGGGTTTTTGCACCAACGGTAGGATTTTGACTGCTGCTAGCTCTGGATTCTCCTGGGCTGTCTTTGCTGCTGTTGGCCATTGCAATAATAAAGACTCCAGCAGTTGCAAAGTTGACTGCTGGAGTTCTTGTAGCAATACTTCTTGCTGTTGTTCTAGTTGAAGTTGCAAGCGATCGTATTCTCTTCTTAAATCTGTAATTTCTTGTAACAATTCCTGAGTAGGCGCTGTTTTTTCTTGTAATAACTCTACGGTTGAAAAAGTTGCGATTAATTCATTCAATGGCATCTTTAGCACTGGCGACAGCTTGAGCAACACATCTAACCGCATCTGCTCTAGCTTTCCTTGGCGTAAGCGCAAAAGTTGACGCTCTGAGACACCAGCAGCGCGACTTAGCCCTTTAAAACTAGAAATACCTACCTGTTGCATTAAATCTTGCAACTTTTGAGTATGGGGCATTGGGCATTGGGCATTGGGCATGGGGCATTGGGCATTAGGAAAGAGAAGGCAGGATAGCGCAGCGTTAGCGAGTCCGCGAGCGTCGGCAGAAGTTCTTTAATTGTAAACTTCTCAACATCCAAGCTGTCTTTTCGTGTACTTGTATCCACTGAGCCAATAAAGCTGGAATACTAGACTTGAGGTTAAAGGAAAAAATGGCTGAAAGTATTGATAATGTTGATATTTAAATATCCACCTTTGTATCCTGGTATTTTACTCAAGCGTTACAAGCGGTTTTTTGCTGATGTTCAACTTACTTCTGGCGAAATAGTGACAGCACACTGTCCTAATACAGGGCCAATGACTGGAGTATCAACACCTCTAAGTGCGGTACAGCTTTCCAAAAGCGATAATCTTAACCGCAAATTGGCTTACACTTTAGAACTAATTCAGGTACATGATAATGAGCCGACTTGGGTAGGCATCAATACTTTTTTGCCCAATCGAGTGGTAAAGCTAGCTTTGGCGAAATACCTTTTCCCGGAATTGGGCGACTATAGCCAAATCAGGGGTGAGGTGGTTTATGGGCTAGATAAAAAAAGTCGAGTGGATTTTTTCTTGACGGGGAATGATGAGGAACGCCCGATTTATTTAGAAGTGAAAAATACAACTTTCTCTGAGGGGCGATTAGCTTTATTTCCTGACACGGAGACTACAAGAGGACAAAAACACTTGCGAGAACTAATGGCGCTGTTACCTTTAACTCGTGCGGTGATGCTTTACTTTATCAATCGCGGTGATTGTATCGAGTTCTCCCCTGGCGATCGCACTGATCCTGTCTATGGTAAATTATTACGGGATGCGATCGCTCTCGGTTTAGAAGTCTTACCTTGCCGTTTTGACATTTCCCCCGAAGGTATCCGTTATTTGGGTTTGGCAAAACTAAAAATTTGATTACATCTAATTCAGAGAAACTAGCAATTGCAACGTCTCTACACGCATAAAACAATAAATCCATCTAGACATAATCTAGATGGATTTGTTGGTAGTTGATGTTTATTAAAAAACATTCAACCAGATGTAATGAAGAAACGACTATAGGTAGTCGTCACGTCATAAATAGCATTAGCTATTCTGACGTTTGGTTATGCAGGAATCAAAACTGTGTCAATGACGTGGATAACACCGTTATCAGCAGCAACATCTGCTGTTGCAACTGTTGCATCATTGATCTTAACGCCATTGGAAGCGTCAATTTTTACATCTGAACCTTCAACTGTTTTAGCTGTTTTTAGCTTAACTACATCAGCAGCCAGTACTTTACCTGCTACAACATGATAGGTCAAGATTTTCTTGAGCTTTGCAGGATCTTTTAGTAATGCGTCTACAGTACCTGCTGGAAGCTTGTTAAACGCTTCGTCAGTAGGTGCAAAGACGGTGAATGGGCCTGCGCCTTTAAGTGTATCTACCAGACCAGCTGCTTGGATTGCTGCAACTAGTGTCTTGAAAGAACCATTGTTGGTAGCAGTATCAATTATGTTGGCCATGTGTTTTACCTAGTTCTGTGTAACTTGTTACAAATCTAAACTATTTATCCAATAAAATCTATCTATCATTAGGGGTATATCAAATATATATTTTTATTGATAGCATAAAAGATTGTATATATTTTTATACAATTAAAGAATTATATGTAAATCGTTTAGACAGCGATCGCTCTTTTTTTACACCGTGTAGAGGCGATCGCATCCAAAGATTGTCAGAGTAGCACTCGTAATAGCAATAAAGTCAATAAAGGCTGGCAGTCTTTGTCAAGGTGATTTTTTTACTAACCGCAGAGGACGCAGAGAAAAGAAAGAGAAGGAAAAAATTGTTTAGCCGCTCACTGTATTGGTTTTAGGATTTAATCTCAATAGTTATCTATTAGGTTGCGGTGGATAATACAGCCCACCGTAACCTTTAGACTAAATAGATTGAGTTTAACAAAAGCGATCGCTCTACACCTTAAACTTCTCTGTAATCCGCTTCATCGCTTCTTCGACATTCTCACGGCTGTTAAATGCCGAAATGCGGAAGTAACCTTCACCCGCAGCACCAAAGCCAGAACCAGGTGTCCCTACAACGTTGACAGTTTGCAGCAGTTTATCAAAGAATTCCCAACTGGACAAACCATTAGGCGTTTTTATCCAAACGTAAGGTGCATTCACGCCACCATAAACTGATAATCCGGCGGCTGTGAGTTTCTCGCGGATAATTTTAGCGTTTTCTAGATAGAAACTCACCAATCCTTTGATTTGTTCCTGTCCTTCTTCAGAATAAACCGCTTCAGCTCCCCGTTGGATGATATAAGAAACACCGTTGAATTTGGTAGACTGGCGACGATTCCAAAGTTTCCATAGTTCGACATCGGAACCATCGGCGGCTTTTGCTGTGAGTGTCTTTGGTACTACGGTTAAGGCGCAACGGGTTCCTGTAAAACCTGCGTTCTTGGAAAAAGAACGAAATTCGATCGCAACTTCTTTCGCACCTTCAATTTCATAAATTGAGTGAGGAATTGACGGATCGGTAATATAAGCTTCGTAGGCTGCATCAAAGAAAATAATCGAGTTATTCGCTTTGGCATAGTCTACCCATGCCTTGAGATATTCTTTGGTAGCAGTTGCACCAGTGGGGTTATTGGGAAAGCAGAGATAAATTAAATCGACTTTCTTTGAGGGAATTTCGGCGGTGAAGTTGTTATCTGCCGTAATTGGTAGATAAACTAAGCCTTCAAATTCGCCTTTATCGTTGGCATCCCCAGTATTTCCCACCATAACGTTAGTGTCTACATACACGGGATAAACTGGGTCAGTAACGGCAATTATGTTGTCATGACCAAAGATTTCTAAAATGTTGCCCGTGTCGCACTTGGAACCATCGGAGATAAAGATTTCCGATGCATCTATATTGGCTCCCCGTGCTTGGAAATCATGAGTAGCAATTTTCTCGCGCAACCAAGCGTAGCCTTGCTCTGGCCCGTAGCCTTTGAAGGTATTGCGATCGCCCATTTCTTCTACAGCTTTAATCATCGCTGTACGGCAAGCCTCCGGCAGAGGTTCGGTGACATCGCCAATGCCTAGTCGGATGACTTTAGCATTACTGTTGGCTTCGGCAAAGGCATTCACTCGCCGAGCAATTTCTGGAAACAAATAACCCGCTTTGAGTTTCAGGTAGTTGTCGTTAATAGTTGCCATTATGTAGATTATGAAAAAACGCCCTCAAATAGCTTACTGCTAATTTATAAGGGCGATAACTTTGTTATGGGGAGTGGGGAGATGAGGGAGATGGGGACAAGGAGAGAAATAAAACTCTTAACTCTTAACTCCTAACTCCTAACTCCTAACTCTTAACTCAGCACTCAGCACTCAGCACTCAGCACTCTTTAGACATTTACCGGTTGTTTATTCTCGGCTGAGTAACTGTTGCGATCGCTAATTCCGATTTGCGTGAGTGATTCTTTTCCTGTGATTAATCTTGCTCCGCGATTACGGGTAAAGTAATTCCATGCCCACTGAATCATTACTACTAATTTGTTGTCAAATTCTATTAAGAAGTAGATGTGAATCACTAGCCAAAATAGCCATGCAAAGAAACCTTTCAGCTTCATAAAGCCCAAATCTACTACAGCAGAATTATGCCCAATCATTGCTAAACTACCATGATCGGTATAAGCAAAGGGTGGCAAACTTTTACCTGCAAGCTGTTGTTGAATTAGTACTGCTACATATTCACCTTGTTGCTTCGCTACAGGTGCAACACCAGGTAGGGGTTTACCATTTTGATGAGAAAAATTTGCTAAGTCGCCAACTACAAAAATGTTGGGATGTCCCTTAATACTCAAGTCAGGTTCAACGATAATCCGTCCAGCGCGATCGCATTCTGCACCTGTGTGTTCTGCTAACACTTTCCCCATTGCAGAAGCTTTCACACCTGCTGCCCATAATACTGTTTTTGAGGCAATCTCTTTAACTTCTTCGCCTTGTTTGAGGGTAACAACATCATTTTCAATATTTGTTACCAGTGTTTTTGTCTGCACAACTACCCCCAAGCGCGTCAGGGATGCTTCCGCTTCTTGTGATAACTCTGGTGCAAAGGGTGGCAGAATCCGATCCAAACCTTCCAATAACAAAATCTTCGCTTCTGAAGTGTCGATGTTGCGGAAATCTTCTTTGAGGGTTTGATTTGCCAATTCTGCGATCGCACCTGCCAATTCTACACCTGTTGGGCCACCACCCACAATTACAAAGGTCAACCAAGCACGGCGTTTTTCTGGATCAGGTTCCTTTTCTGCGGCTTCAAAGGCCGAAAAAATCCGGCTACGCATTTCTATCGCATCTTCTACAGTTTTCAAGCCTGGGGCGAATTCTTCCCAGTTATCTTTGCCAAAGTAGGAATGCTTTGCACCTGTGGCGACAATTAACGTATCGTAAGCTATTGCTTCGTCGCCCACAATCACTTTTTGCGCCTCTGGATCGATATTATTCACCTCTCCCAGCAGCACTTTCGTATTCTTGCTCTTGCTGAGTACAGAACGCAACGGTGAAGAAATATCAGCAGGAGATAGCGCACCTGTGGCAACTTGATATAACAGAGGTTGAAATAGATGAAAGTTACGTTTATCAATCAGAGTAACGTTTACTGACGCTTTGGCAAGTGTTTTGGCCGCATAAAGTCCACCAAAACCACCGCCAACAATTACTACTTGATGGGGTGGATTATTGTCAAGTAATTTTACCATAAGAAATATTATCCTGTATGCCGTCTATTGTTACTATTCTTAACAAATTTGTATCAAAATTGTCATCATATATTTTGTATTGCTCTTTACTTTTGAAAAAAAATTAAAGTAATTAAGACTACAGGATAAACAAAATTATTTAAGAAAAAGGTAGAGACAATAAGAGCTTGGAATACTTGAATCCCTCTTTGCTTGTATAGATTTATCAAAGGTAGATGTCAAAATTTATGCAAATTTAGTCAGAACTGGTTGACTCTGGTGTTTGTGTCAAACGTGGTGAATGAGTTCGCCGCCAACGCCTAAAGCCATAGATAAGAGCAACAAAAATTAACAGATAGGGACTGTAAACAATTAACCAAATACCCAGCTTGAGTAAGCCAACGGAAAATGCACTCAAAGAATGGGTAGAATTGTTCCAAGTTTCCTGAACTTGCAAACCCAAGGCAGGTTGGGGACTGCTGCTAGAAACTGCTGCTTCTAGATTCAGCGTAATGGTGGAATAAGCGACTTGATTTTTTAGGCTTTTGAGTTGGGCATCAATTTGTTCTATGGTTTGCCGGACATTACTTAGTTCTTGAGAAACACTAAGCACATCTCTAATAGAACCTGCGCGATCCATAATTTTTTGCAAATTGGCTTCAGTCTTTTGCAAATTGGTTAATCTAGCTTGGAAATCCACCAGGCGATCGCCCACATCTTCGGCGGTGATATTACGACTATTAACAGTGCCTAATTTAGCTAGTTTTTCCAGGGTAGGTTCTAGCCGATCCTCTGGTATCCGCAATTGGATAGTTGCTGTGTAACGCGGGTTATCACTTTTGGGTTGTTGTTGTTTCAACCCGATTAAATCCCCTTGCTGTTGATTGATAATTTGCGAAACAGCATCGACAGTCCGATCTACAGAGTTGACAGTCAGAGAAATTGCTGCCTTTTTGATCAGTTGGGGACGAGAACGCGCTATAGGTGCAGCTTCCGCCTTTTGAGAAATACTGTTTTCACGAGCAGGTGCAGATGCTTTATCTGCCATGCCATCGGCTGCAATTTGAGGTAAAGCCTGATTTCCTGACCGTTCGGAAGAAGCGCAACTGGTGAAAATCACCCCTCCTAATAATGCACTTATAAATAAAGCAGACGTGCGCGGTAATTTAGTCGCAATATACATAATCTACCCCCAGATGGATGAAGTTAACCCCAGTATTACTGAACTAAAACTCAAAGCCTGTATTGTTGCAATTTATGTAACAGGGTTAGTCATTTGTCATTTGTCATTTGTCCCCAGTCCAAAGAGATAAATTGAATAATTGACAGTTCATCTGTGTTACTCAATTTGAGGTAAAATCGAAAGTCTGCCAATTAATGACCATGCTTGCTGACAGGAGATGCTTCTATGGCCCGGATGTATTATGACGAAGATGCCAATTTAGACCTTTTGGCTGGAAAAACTATTGCTATCATTGGCTATGGTTCCCAAGGTCATGCCCACGCTCTCAATTTAAAAGATAGTGGTTTGAATGTGATTGTGGGATTATATCCGGGTAGCAAGTCAGTGGCAAAAGCTGAAGCAGCTGGGTTAACTGTAAAAAATGTTGCAGATGCCGCTAATGCTGCTGATTTCATCATGATTTTGTTACCTGATGAAGTCCAAAAAACGATTTACAAAAACGAGATTGAACCCAATCTACAAGAAGGGAATGTGGTAGCTTTTGCCCACGGTTTCAATATTCACTTTGGGCAAGTTGTACCACCGGCTAATGTCGATGTGGTCATGGTAGCACCCAAAGGGCCAGGGCATTTGGTACGCCGGACTTATGAAAGTGGTGAAGGTGTACCAGCGCTATTTGCAGTTTATCAAGATGCCAGTGGTCAGGCACGCGATCGCGCCATGTCTTATGCTAAAGGTATCGGCGGTACTCGTGCTGGTGTTCTCGAAACTACTTTCCGCGAAGAAACCGAAACCGATTTATTTGGTGAACAAGCGGTATTATGCGGTGGTTTGAGTGCTTTAATCAAAGCCGGATTTGAAACTTTGGTAGAAGCTGGTTATCAACCAGAATTGGCTTATTTTGAATGTCTGCATGAAGTTAAGCTGATTGTTGACTTGGTTGTGGAAGGCGGTTTGGCTAAGATGCGCGACAGCATTTCTAACACGGCTGAATATGGCGATTATACCCGTGGCCCGCGAATTGTCACCGAACAAACTAAAGCTGAAATGCAGAAGATTCTCAGCGAAATTCAATCTGGACAATTTGCACGAGAATTCGTTCTCGAAAACCAAGCTGGTAAACCAGGATTTACCGCCATGCGTCGTAAAGAATCTGAACACAAAATTGAAGAAGTTGGTAAAGATTTACGCGCTATGTTTAGCTGGTTGAAAAAGGCTTAAGGGAGTTACAAATAAATTATCCAATCTTGTGGGGTGGGCAAGATGCCATTGGTGTCAAGTTAAGAAAAATAGAAACTTGTCAAGTG
>NZ_JABXKI010000421.1 GCF_017115095.1 Nostoc sp. NMS4
ATTAATCTAGCTATAATAGTACGTGTACTAAGTATTTGCTTAAATGGTTTCTACTTCTAATCACTCCCCAACATTAGAGTCGTGGCAGCACGATCTAGCACCATACAATATGGGCTACAGAATCAAATTAGTCTCACAATTGTTGAGTCGCAAGTTTACTGAAAAGTTAGAACCCTTTGGTCTTACGCCATTTCACTGGTTGGTGTTGTGCTGTCTTTGGCAAGAAGATGGTTTACCTACTTCTAGTATTGGCGACAAACTCAAACAAGTGGGAGGGACTTTAACAGGCGTACTAGACCGGATGGAAGAACGCGGTTTGGTGCGTCGAGAACGCGACACTCACGATCGCCGCATTTGGCGGATCTGGCTAACGGATGCAGGTAGAGAACTAGAAGTTATTCTACCGCCAATCGCCGCCGCCATTCGTGAAGAAGCGATGCAAGGTATTTCCTTTGCTGACCGAGAACTGTTTTCCCAAATGTTGAATCGGGCGATCGCTAACCTCTCCTAAATGTTCCCATAATCACCCGACCGGGGGAGGCAGTGTAAAGATATGTTTTGAGATAATATTACGCATACTAAGGAACTAAGGGTTTTTTTCAGGCAATATTACGCATTCTAAATAAACGATATCAATGTAAATTACTGAACGAACAAGGGAGTTAAGAACCATGAGTGCTAATACTTTTAACGGACGGAACGGAAACAAAACCCCAATTTTAGAAAAAGAAGTGATTCCCGATATAGAGACTTTAGAAACTGTTACCACAGAGACATCAGCAACAGCAGAAGCACCTGTTGTAACTCCTGAGATCGAGAAAGAAGTTCCACCAAAACGGAAAAAACCGACTGGTTTAATTTTGGCAGGATTAGGCGTGGGTGCGATCGCCGCAGGTACTTTTGGTTATCACTACTGGCAATACGCCTCCACCCACCAGGAAACAGATAACGCCACCGTTGTGGGAAACATTCACCAAATTAGTAGCCGCATTCCCGGAACTGTAAGTGAAGTGCTAGTGAATGATAACCAACTGGTAAAACCGGGACAATTATTAGTGAAGTTAGATCCACGAGACTATCAAAGTAAGGTGCAACAGGCACAAGCAGCCCTCGAAAATGCGCGTGCTCAAGCGCAAGCCGCCCAAGCAAATATTGCTTTAAGTTCACAAACCACCACTGGTAAGACAACTCAAGCACAAGGAGATGTCAGTGGTGCAGTAGCAGCAATTTCCACAGCCCAAGCAGCAGTACAAGAAGCCCAAGCTGGGATTCCCGCAGCCCAAGCAGTAGTACAAGAAGCCCAAGCTGGAATTCCCGCAGCCCAGGCGGAGGTAGCGCAAACCAACGCCAATTTAGAAAAAGCCCAAGCAGATTACAATCGTTACAACGAATTGTATCAAACAGGCGCGATTGCTCGTCAGCAATTAGACACAGCCAAGGCTGCTTATGATGTGGCTACGGCACAGAAAAACGCCGCGATTCAGGGAGTAGAACAAGCTCAAGCTAAGTTAGCCTCCGCTAAAGTTGGTGTCGCCAAAGCCCAGTCTCAACTAGCACAGGCGCAAGAAAATGTCACCAACGCCCAAGCTAAATTGGCAGCATCTAAGGGAGGATTGCAACAAGCTACCGCCGGCGGACAAGATACAACAGTCAAACGTAGTCAATACGAAGCGGCTAAAGCAGCGATCGCCCAATCAGAAGCATCGCTAAAAGATGCCCAATTACAACTATCTTATGTCAATGTTACCGCCCCCAGTGCCGGACGAGTAGGTAGAAAAAACGTCGAAGTTGGCAACCGAGTCGCAATAGGAACACCATTAATGGCGATCGTCGATAACAACTATTGGGTAGTTGCGAACTTCAAAGAAACTCAATTAGAAAAGATGCGCCCAGGAGAGCCAGTAGAGATTAAGCTGGATAGTTTTCCTCATCACAACTTTATTGGTCGTGTTGACAGTATTTCGCCAGCTTCCGGCGCTCAGTTTGCCTTATTGCCACCAGATAATGCTACAGGTAACTTTACTAAAGTTGTCCAACGCATTCCTGTTAAAATAGTCTTCGATCAAAAGAGTATTCAAGGATACGAATCGCGGATTACTCCTGGGATGTCTGCGGAAATTGCTGTGGAAGTCAAGTAATACCAAATTGGCTTAAAACAGATGAAAACCTCTTTCTGCATCTGATATTTTCTTACATCTAAAGAGAGGCGTATAGAGATGAGGTGAGATGATATCTATGAAAGCAGATTGGTATTGAGTAAGCCTGAGATGAAAAAACCGCTACTACCTGCTTTAAGGTCAAGAAACTACCAGCTGTTTTTTGCCGGACAAGGTATTTCCCTAATTGGGACGTGGATGACGCAACTTGCGACAATTTGGCTAGTTTATGACTTGACAAAATCCCCATTAATGCTAGGAGTTGTGGGATTTTCGAGTCAAATTCCCAGCTTTTTTTTAGCTCCCTTTGGTGGAGTATTTGTAGATCGCTTTTCTCGCTATCGTACCTTAATTGGTACGCAAATCTTGGCGATGATTCAATCATTAACATTAGCAGTGCTGGCGCTAACTGGTGTGATTGAGGTATGGCACATCATCGTCTTGAGTTTGTTGCAAGGATTTATTAACGCCTTAGATGCGCCAGCCCGTCAAGCTTTTGTACCAGAATTGGTTGAACACAGAGAAGATTTAGCGAATGCGATCGCCATTAATTCCACAATGGTTAACGGTGGGCGATTAATTGGCCCTGCGATCGGGGGTTTACTAATTGCTAGCGTCGGAACTGGCTATTGTTTTTTAATTGATGGTTTAAGCTACGTTGCTGTAATCGCTGCTTTATTGGCAATGCAAGTTAAACCTTGGAAATATTCGGTAACTGACGGTAATCCCTTGCAAAAAGTCAAAGAGGGATTCATATATGCCTTTAGCTTCACACCGATTCGATCCATCTTATTGCTATCAACTTTAGTCAGCTTCATGGGGCTGCAAAACACCATTCTTGTACCAGTGATTGCCGAAGAACTTCTCAAAGGTGGTGCAGAAACTTTGGGGTTTTTAATGGCGGCATCTGGAGTTGGAGCCTTAACTGGTGGTATTTATCTAGCTACGCGCCAAACAATTTTGGGAATTGGGAAATTGATTGCCTTAGCTCCCGCAATTTTAGGAATTGGTCTAATTGCCTTTTCTTTGTCTAGATTTTTACCACTCTCTTTATTTACAATGTTATTTGTTGGCTTAGGAACAATTCTTCAGATTGCTGCTAGCAACACATTTTTACAAACTATTGTTGAAGACGACAAACGCGGGCGATTGATGAGCTTATACACAATGTCATTTTTGGGGATGATTCCTGTAGGTAATTTATTCGGAGGTTTGTTAGCAAGTCATATTGGCGCTCCCAACACTTTAATTATTGATGGCATAACTTGTATTTTGGGGTCGATTATTTTTAGCAGACAATTGCCAGCTTTAAGGAAAATAATGCGCCCAATTTATGAGCAAAAGGGGATTATCACGACTCCATAACTTTGAAACAGGAGAAAACTATGGCAAATACAAGTGTAATTTCTCAGCAAGCACCACCAGAACATGTCCCGCTAAAAACCTGGATTGGTGTATTAGCCAGTATGCTTGGTGCATTTATGGCGGTATTAGATATTCAAATCACTAATGCTTCGCTGCAAGATATTCAAGCAAGCTTAGGAGCAACTCTAGAAGAAGGTTCTTGGATTTCTACCGCCTATCTTGTAGCAGAAATTGTGGTAATTCCTCTAACCGGATGGTTATCACGGGTATTTTCTCTGCGACGTTATTTGTTAGTTAATACTGCACTATTTATTTTCTTTTCTATATGCTGTCCTTGGTCGTGGGATCTCAATTCCATGATTTTCTTCCGCGCCTTACAAGGTTTTAGTGGAGGAGTATTAATTCCCACTGCTCTGACAGTTGTATTAACAACTTTACCCCAATCTAAGCAATCAATTGGGTTAGCTGCATTTGGATTTAGTGCAGTTTTTGCACCCTCAATTGGCCCAACATTAGGAGGTTGGTTAACAGAAAACTTTGGTTGGGAATACAACTTTTATATAAATGTAATTCCAGGGTCGTTAATGCTAGCTGGTGTTTGGTATGGAATTAAGCAAACAAAACCCCAAATTAATTTGCTCAAACAGGGTGACTGGTGGGGAATTATTGCAATGGCTATTGGGTTAGGTTCTCTGCAAGTTGTTTTAGAAGAAGGTAGCCGTAAAGATTGGTTTGGTTCAGCCTTGATTGTGCGTTTATCTGCGATCGCTGTGATTTTTTTGGCGATATTTTTCTTTATAGAATTAACTCGGAAGCAACCATTTATTAATTTACGACTTGTATTGAAGCGTAACTTTGGTTTAGCGAGTATTGTCAATGTGTCGCTGGGAGTAGGATTATATGGTTCAATTTATATTTTACCTCTCTATCTTGCCCAAGTTCAAAAGTACAATGCTTTGCAAATTGGTGAAGTATTAATTTGGGCTGGTATTCCCCAATTATTTATTATTCCCCTCATCCCCAAATTGATGCAACGCATTGATGTGCGGTTAATGGTAGCTGTTGGTGTAACCTTGTTTTCTATTAGTGCATTTATGAACTCAGGAATGACTAATCAAACAGGATTAGATCAGTTACGGTGGTCGCAATTTGTGCGTGCAATGGGACAACCTCTAATTATGATACCACTGACTTCTATCGCCACGGCTGGATTGAGTCAGCAAGAAGCAGGTTCAGCAAGTGGTTTATTTAATATGATGCGGAATCTGGGCGGTTCTATTGGAATTGCATCTTTAGCAACTTTATTAAGTAACAGAGAGCAATTTCACTCGAATAGATTGGGTGATGGAATATCTTTATATAATCCAGAAACTCAACAGCGAATTGAGCAAATGACACAATATTTTGTCAGTCGAGGATCGGATTTGAGTACAGCACAAAATCAGGCGATCGCATCTATACATAACATCGTTCGTCAGGAAGCATTTGTAATGGCTTTTAACGATTGTTTTTACTTTATTGGCATTGCCCTGTTACTCAGTGGTCTTGCCATTTTATTCTTCAAAAAGGTAAAGCCAACTGGTGGCGCTACCGCTCATTAATAATTCGTAATTCGTAATTCGTAATTCGTAGTTATTGTAACTCGGATTCGTTGACAGCAAAGGTGCTGGTTATAGAACTAGATGACTTAAACCCCTAAAACTAGTTAAATTTGTGATATGGGTTAAAATGTTTGATAAAACTACTAAGGTATTAAAATGGTCATTAGCCAAAGTAAGTACTATATCTCCCCAGAAGAATATCTAGAAGGCGAGAAATTTAGTGAAATCAAACACGAGTATATTGATGGACAAGTATACGCAATGGCCGGGGCGAGTGATGCTCATGTCACAGTTAGCATGAATGTATCTATACTGCTGCGAAACCATCTCCGGGGTAGTGGTTGCCGTGTTTATATGTTAGATATGAAAGCACAAATTGATGTTATAAATCGCTATTTTTATCCTGATGTGATGGTGACTTGTGATACACGAGATAGAGAATTTGAATATTTTAAGTGCTATCCTTCCTTAATTATCGAAGTGCTTTCTGAGTCAACAGAAGGCTATGACAGAGGGAAGAAATTTGCCAGTTACCGACATTTAGAATCACTACAAGAATATGTGCTAATTTCACCAGATCGAATGAGTGTAGAATGCTTCCGCCGCAATGATGTAGGACAGTGGGTACTTTACCCTTATGAAAAAGGGGAAGAATTGCATTTAGCTAGCGTTGATTTTCGTTGTGCGATGCCTACGGCGGGCTACGCCTACGCAGAAATATATGAAGATGTAATATTAATAGATGATAATATTTCTTAATCCAACATTTCTGGGTCAATTCCTAAAGCGTTGAGTTGTTCAGCAGAGAGCGATGTCTTCGACGGGCTACGCCTACGCAGTTTCTCTACAATTATCCCTCGCTTTTGTCGTTCAACTTACGCCCTTTGTCGCTCAACTTCCGCCCGTTCATAACCCGTTAGCAGCAAATTTCCTTGTGCATCCCACCACCGCAACCAAGGTAACTCTGCATTTATATAAAATCCCTGCCAGATTCCTAACTCTACACCCATAGGAACAATTGGGTAATGTCCTCGTTCATTGGGTTGCATTAGTTGATAATTATTATTGACTAGATGATAAACTTCAACTTGAGCTTTTTCTACTTCATAAATTCCATAATAAGGCACTCGAATTGCCTGCTCATAAACCCAAAACTTACCAACCTTCCCACCTTCTCCTTGAGATGGCGGCGTGTTATCTCGTTCTTCTGAACCATCTCCAGAGACAAATTCAATTACAATCAAGGGCGCGACATACTCCTTCCACAGCACATAAGAACGCCGCATTTTACCGTCAAGGGTCGGTGGTACATTGGGTACATAAAACCAGTCTGGTGCTTCAGCCCCTTTCTCAGGAGGATTTGTCAATCGCCAGTAGATACCAGAATCTTGTCCGATACAATATTGACCGTCAGGATGAAGTTGCTCTAAAACAGGTTTAATTGAATCTGTGATTAAAATGCTTTGCGGATGCTCCTGAAGATTTTTCACAAATGTACCGTCTGAGTCTGGTAACTGGGTGTGGTCAGGTAAAGTTAATGCCGATAGGGAAGTCATAGGCACAACCAAGATGATATTTGTATTTTATTTATTATCCTAATAAATCTAACAAGCTTTGTTGTCCTAGAGTACTTAAGACTTAGAAATTTTGCACTTATTTAGTGTAAGTGTATAGCGACAGCTTGGATTCATTTCACCAATTGAAAATTAGTAGATGGCAAGAGAAGATTTAATCATATTGAGTAATGGCTGTATAAATATATCCATTATTGGCTTTGCAAAAGCAAGTAGAACCCCAATAGCAATCGTAAACATAAAAGCCTGTTTAACAGAATAATTCTCTATTTTTTTCTCCATATCATCCAAACGTTTTACTAAATAAGGAAGAGAAGAAACTAAATCAGGACTATTCATTAAATCAGTGGGAATTGAATCATAACCTATCTTCTTTCGGGGATTTTCGTCATCTTTATCCAAATCTGCATACCATATAGAAAAAACCCTCTCACCTCTTCCTATATTAAAGTTAAGAAGACCAGCATTATAAACAGCAAAAATTAGTTTGCCACTATAGCCAGGATCGACATGAAAACCTGAAACATTAATCAGCCCATTTGATTTAAATTTAAATTTCATTGAAATGAACGCAAGTGCATTGTTTGGAACTTTGATTGTTTCAGAAGTTATCAGAAATGCAAACTGTCCTGGAGGAATAGCAACAGTTTCTTTATCTCTAAGAATAATTTTTTTCCGCTCTCTCGGAGGTGTATCAGGAAGGGCTGAAATATAAACTTCTTCCCCCAAACACAATTCATACGATGCAGACTCTATTTGATCGCCATTAAATGGTTCAATTAAACTAGGAAGATGAGACATCAAAGTTTGTGATGACCAAAAACTCATTTTTTTGCCTGTAAGATATAGTTGAGTGAATGTTTTATTTCTACAGAAGCTAAACGCCGACTAAACTCTTCCAAATAGGTTATCAAGCGTGCATCAAGGTCAACAACTACCGTTCCTCCCCGATTTTTCTCTACCTGTCGCCAGACATCATAGCCCATCAGAATCGCCTTCTCCCAATCACCCAGCGAACATTGAGAAACTTCTAAATGGGATGTCATATTTTTGATAGTCTTCAATAGTTGGTAATCTAATGTTGAAACTCCTTCTAAGAAACCGTGATTTTTGGCATAGCTAAATACAAGTGCTGATATACCTTCTTCAATGGCTATTGCACGGCCACCGTCTTCAACTTCGTCAATACTAGAATTACTTTTGCGCTTACGTTTAAGCATACTACGAGTAATAACAGACCAACCTAAAACTGCGGCGTAAGAAAAATGGAAAACATCATGGAAGCGGTAGCCATCGCTTGTATAGGAATTATCGGTGAGGTCATTTCCAATTTGTTGTTTGTTGATAAATGCCTTCATTTTGATTGAGTTATCTTTGCTTACCTCCGTAATTTCTACTTCAAATTGTCGTGGTAAACTTTCATTTTCGGGAAAGTCATTGTCGAATATATAGGTTGTAGCTTTATCATCTATCTGTGCTGAATCTCTCCATCCCCAACGGTCACGGCACTTTCTCAGATTATCTTCCGCAATTTCTTCCAAATTAAGGTTAAATTTGCTTGCTAAATTGGAAATATACCAAAGCATATCTCCCAATTCTTCCGCGATGCCTTCTTTAAATAGTTTGTGTGCATCGCCGTCACGTAAATGTTTTTTATACTCAGTCATTAATGAGCCAACTTCCCCTACTAAGCCGAGAAGAGGTATTATTAGTTCAGTACCTTCCACAGCAGGAATCTGGTCTGTGTTCAGTGCTTGTATTTGATACTCAGAAAAATTCATAATGCTATTTTTTTCAATTTCAAAGTTGTTAATTGTGGCTATTTTCACTGAGATAAAATACCAATCTGAGAATACTTAAAAAGTATAACCATTACAATTTAAAATTTAGTTATGTTTCGAGACTTCTAATTAAAAATATCCCAACTTGTAGGGTGTGTTAACGACAGCGTAACGCAGTGTTTCGATTTAATCTATAACAGTGCGTTATGAACGCACCCTACGAAGTTGGATAATTTATTTTTTGGAAGTCTCATTTATAAATAAAAATCTTTCGTTCTGTAAGAACTCGATCACGTTGTAGGGGGTGGCGTGGATGTCCATACTTTGTTAAATCATCACCAAGAGAGTAAAGCACCTTGTAAGAAATTAGACTTAGCACTTCTTCTCTACGGTTCCTAATTTTGGGATACTTAGTTGCACTCACATCAGCAAGCCAGCTTCCCCACGCCACAATAATTGATTCAGCACGTTTTGCTGCTGATTGAATATAAAGGTTATTTTTTGGTCCCACAGGGTCATCTGCGTTCCTAAGTCCATCGGGTTTGGGAGCGATATAAGCGAATAAATTAACTACTTCAAGAGAACCATAATTCCAAGACTTAGCCAAGTTAATACATTTAGTGAGCGTGGGATCATCTTCCTTGCCATCAGCCCAACTTGGGTTAAGCATCACAAAAGTAACTTGAGGTAAACGTTCACTCCATTTACGTCGTAGTAAATAGCGATACTTTTTATTCTCTTCATCTGTATAAGCGAACTTGGCATATCCTTTTATTTCCATGTGTTTTACCCGGAATGACTGTTGATTTACAAATAGTAGAAAACATTAAAACAGGCACAACTGATGAGGTTCTTCTATCTCAGAGTTTTGCAAAGCTTTTAATTTTTTGCTCACATTCTTTGGCTCATACTTTTTATGCTGTTTTGATACATTGTCTGATATTTCAGATGTTGTTTTTATTAGAGAATCTAGCTTCAAAGATAATTGCTGACAATTACTATTATTCAAGAGTTGAAATTAGTAATCTCTAATATTGGCAATCTCTGCGCTAAAGTTTCTTTAACTTGATCGTTGATTTGCCATTTTGGTGGATAAAAATAATCAATTGGTTGAGGGATTGAAGTAAATTTTGATTTTATCTTTTTACGATTACTTTTCAAATCAGGGAATGCTGCTCGGCAGTATTTATCAGTTTCACAAAAAAGATTTTGACAGTCTATAGCTTGTAATGGACGACCCCAGAGCGATTGAAAATTTAACCCTAACCGTTGAAACTCTCTTTCTTGGTTTTCAGTCATCCAATGAATTATATCAGTATATGTTTTACCATCTGTATCAATGAAACACTTGTTGATACCACGTTCGGCTCCTGGTCCTGCTATAGTAAAACTGTTTTCGTCAAAGTTGATAATTTCACTATAGTTAATATCTGTCGCTAATTGGTAAGCCATAAACTTACCTAGCAATGGATATTCTTGAATAATCTTAAAAACATCTTCAAAATCTTTGGCTTCGACTATGCGATTATCTACCCTATCTTGGACAACCATTTTATCAATTAATGCCAAATGATTCTGGTGCTTCTTATCATAACCAAACTCTTTGCTGGCACAAGACATATATGCACTAGTGTAAATAACATATCCAAGATTCATAGCCTCTTGTAATATGTCTGAATATGCATTTGAGTCGAAATTAGACAGTGTAATATAATCTCCTATCCTATTCTCTAAGTATTCCCATGTTTCTATTTTATTAAAAATTTTAAATAGTAGAATCCGTAAAACTACTTCTTCTTGATTTTTGCTCCTCTTCTCATCGTAAATTACGTTTTTGATCAGATATTGTGAAACGCGATCGCTTGCTCGATATGCATTACAAAATTTATAAGTATTAATGATCGAGTCACTCGTCCACGGCGGTTGTACGTTGTTAATTTTGTTGAAAAATACTTCCTGGCGCATAGCAGCAAATCGCCAAAAGGTATCAAAAATTTCTTGTCTTACTTGCATACACTGTTCTCCTGGTTTGTCGTCATCAATTTCAAACTTGTTTTTATCCATGAGTCAAGATTATGCGACAATTGCCGCATAATCATCGTACCCGATCGCAACTTTGACAAAGCATCCTGAAAGCCGATCGCAGCAACTTTTCTTAACTTTTATCTACTGAATAATATGCTTTTCATGAAACACTAGGACTATCAGCAGTTTTGATCTCTTTTAAAATTCGTTCTACCTGATTAACTTTTTCACCTCTATTCTGTGCTTTGAAAATATTTAAAGCTTTTTCTAAAGAAGATAGCGCCTCATCTTTTTTATTTGTTTGCCACAATGCCAGTGCAAAATTAGTCAGCCCTTCGCCATAATTAGGATTAATTTCTAGAGCTTTTTTATATTCAGTAATGGCTTCTTCCCAGCGACTTTGGCTTGCGTAAACTATACCGATCGCATTGTAAGCTAGAGCATATTTTGGCTGGACGCGAATGGCTTCTCGATAGGAGTTAATTGCATCTTCTGGTTTCTTTTGCCGAAAAAGCACATTTCCTAGTTGAAAGTGTCCGAAGGCATCGTCTGGGAATTTTTTAATTAATTTGCGTAAATTTTCCTCTGCACCTGTTAAGTTTCCCTGATCTAATAAAGCATTGGCTTGTTGCAGGAGTTGCGATCGCTCTGGTGCATCTGTACCTGAAGATTGTGCTATTTTTTGCGGTTGTCTCTGTACAGACTGTTCTGGCGAATGCAAAGAAATTTGTCCAGGAACCGCTAATACTAATGGTGATATCCCCATTACAGTGATAATACTCAGCATCATGCAGCTAAAAGGTTGAACAAATGCTAATTTTGGTTTGCTCTTCAGCTTCATCGCCTTCAATGCCTCAATAATGTTCTTATCTCCATGATAAAATGTAGGTGCGTTACACGCTAACGCACCACAAGAAGCACACAGATGTGCGCCTCTAGAAGATCCTTTAGAATTGTTTACGCGCCTTCCCGTAACTTATCCAATACACTCCGATCTTCTAAGGTCGAAGTATCCCCAGATACCTCTTCCCCACCAGCTAGATTCTGCAGCAAGCGCCGCATAATCTTACCCGATCGCGTTTTGGGTAAAGCGTCTGTAAAGCGGATTTCTCCGGGACGTGCGATCGCACATACACTGACAATGCGAAGATTAATTTAGAGTTTTCATGCATTAGCAGCTAGCTCTGGTTCAGGCATAAAAGCTAAAACTATATCTGGTGGAGAAACCCCCATCGCTATCAAATCTCGGGTTATGCCGTGTTCTATGCCGTCATATTCAATATAAACCTTACCATTTTGTAGCGTGACATAAATTAGATTTCCTCGGACTCGCCGTTCTCTATCCCAACCCACTTGCATCAAAGCATACCTATCGTGCGTTTCATCAAAGATTGGGTCTAGTCGAATATCTCCATGCGAGGGACGCAGTTTAGCATATTGTATAATTATCTGCTTGACTATTTCTCGATAGGTCGTGCTGGTATCCATTGTATGACCTCTACTGTTTTTAAATTGATGATAATTAATTTCAGTGGCATTTCTGTAATTACTAGTTCGCCTATTGGTTCATTGAAAATATTGCTATAGATAGTATCTGTAATCGCTAAATATAGTTCTCGCTCTGGTTCTATTCTACTGAGTAAAAGCTGATAGAGTGTATACTGTCCAATGGCTTGTTCTAAATCAGCAATAACAGATTGGCCGCGAAAATCTTTAATTTCAATTGCTATTTGCTGATTTTCTTTTGTTGCACCGATAAAACTTCCTTGAACTTGGTTAACTTTTGATGATAAAGTAGCAGCCAAATCTATAAATAAGAATCTATCGCCGTAAGAAATAACATAAGGATCGTCAGTTATTTTCCAACCATCTTTAATAATCGCTTGCTTGACTATATTGTGAATGCTATCTCTTGCTGGCATTAATTAATCAAAAGTAAGTTTATGTATTTGATAGACGTAGGTTGGTTTGCACTCCGCGCAACCCAACATATATCAGGATGTTGGGTTGCGCAAAGCCTCCACCCAACCTACAATTTTTTGCTACTCATCATACTGTGAGCTTCATAGAAAGGCATCTCCAATACAGGAAATGCCAATCTAAAATCTAAAATTTCTACGCGCCTTCCCGTAACTTATCCAATACACTCCGATCCTCTAATGTCGAAGTGTCACCAGATACCTCTTCCCCAGCAGCTAGATTCCGCAGCAAGCGCCGCATAATCTTTCCCGATCGCGTTTTGGGTAAAGAGTCTGTAAAGCGGATTTCTCCGGGACGTGCGATCGCACCTATTTCTTTGACAACGTGCTGCTTAAGCTCTTTACTCAGTTCCTCACTTGCTTGATAAGTGCCTTCTAAAGTCACAAAAGCAACTACTTCTTCACCTTTGAGTTCATCCGGTTTACCCACTACCGCCGCTTCTGCAACTGCTGGATGCGAAACTAAAGCTGATTCTACTTCCATTGTACCGAGTCGGTGTCCTGAGACATTCAGTACATCATCCACACGACCCATTACCCAGAAGTAGCCGTCTTCATCTTGTCTCGCACCATCACCAGCAAAGTAAGTATAATTACCATTTTGAGGTAGAATGTGTTCCCAGTAGGTGCGGCGGAAGCGTTCTGGATCGCCATAGACTGTTCGCATCATTCCTGGCCACGGATGGCGTACTGCCAGATAACCGCCTTCATTATTGGGTACGGTGTTTCCTTCTAAATCTACGACATCTGCAATAATTCCAGGGAAGGGAAGAGTTGCAGAACCGGGTTTGGTGGGAATTGCGCCTGGAAGTGGTGTAATCATAATACCGCCAGTTTCCGTTTGCCACCAAGTATCAACAATTGGACAGCGATCGCCACCTATTACTTTGTGATACCACATCCAAGCTTCGGGGTTAATCGGTTCGCCAACGGTTCCCAACAAACGCAATGAAGAGAGGTTTCGCGCATTCGGATGTTGTTCGCCCATCTTAATAAATGCCCGAATTGCCGTAGGTGCGGTATAAAAAATATTAACGCCGTATTTTTCAATTACATCCCAGAAACAGCCAGGATTAGAAGCACGTGGCGCACCTTCATACATCACCGTGGTTGCACCGTTAGAAAGAGGTCCGTAGACAATGTAGCTGTGTCCCGTAATCCAACCTACATCGGCAGTACACCAATATACATCCGTGTCTTGGAGGTCAAATATCCACTTGGTTGTAATATGGGTATACAAATTATAACCAGCAGTTGTATGCACTACGCCCTTCGGTTTGCCCGTGCTGCCAGAAGTGTAAAGGACAAATAGCATATCTTCGCTATCCATCGGTTCGGCGGGACAATCTGCTGATATTCCTTTTTGCAAATCGTGCCACCAATGATCGCGTCCGCCCAACTGCATATAAGTTTCTTGTCCGGTGCGCTTGACAACGAGGACATTTTCTACGCTGGGAACAGCACCATCAGCTAAGGCTTTATCTACCTGTTCTTTGAGAGGGACGATCGCATCTTTGCGCCAACCACCATCAGCTGTAATTACCAGTTTAGCTTGAACATCAATTAAGCGATCGCGCAAAGCTTCGGCGCTAAAACCACCAAATACTACAGTGTGGGGTGCGCCAATTCTCGCACAAGCTAACATGGCGATCGCCGCTTCGGGAATCATTGGCAGATAAATCCCAATGCGATCGCCTTTTTGGACTCCCAGTTGCTTCAATACATTAGCAAACTGGCAAACTTCCCGGTGCAGTTGGGCATAAGTGAGGGTACGCGAATCACCTGGTTCTCCTTCCCAAATCAATGCTGCTTTATTTTTGCGCCAAGTAGTGAGATGTCTGTCAAGGCAGTTGTAAGAAATATTCATCTTCCCGCCAACGAACCACTTCGCAAAAGGTGGTTGCCAGTCTAATACTGTATCCCATTTTTGGAACCATTCTAATTCTTTTCCAGCCAAATCTGCCCAAAATTGCTGCGGATCGGCTTTGGCTTTGTCATAGAGACGCTGATAGTCTTCTAGGCTTTTGATATGGGCGTTTTGTGAGAATTCTGAGGCAGGATGGAAGAGGCGGTTTTCTTGTAGGATTGATTCTATGGTTGGTTGAGACATAGTTACATTTACAAACGCTATTGTTACTAAAAACTATTCTTAGCCCAGTTATGCTATACAGTGTTTAGATTTTCATTAAGCTGGGTAGAAATTGCCGAGTTATTTAGTTTACATTCATTTTCATCTACCAAAAGCAAGCGAGCAAGAAATGTAAAGACGTTCAATTGCAACTCATCTATCGGGAATGTTGCAAAATGTAAGTAGTCTTAACAAACAAAGCCTAGAAACTATGCCCCTCACCGTCGAAGCTAGCAGCCTATCTCTTAACGATGTTCATCGGTTTCTCAAACTAGAAGAACTTTCCAATGGTTCATTCACAGACTTCTTAACTTTAGAACCACTCTCTGAGTTTGAACAGCAGGATTTATTGCGAATCAGAAATGACTTCCGTCGATATTTAAGCGCAGGTAAAATTTCTGAAGGTTTGGTTAAATTTTTAACGATCGCACCATTAATGCGGTTAGCTGGATTTTACGATATACCGATTCGGTTGACAATGGAAGATAGCATTGCCGTCGCAGTCGAAGATGAAGACAAAAGAATTACTGGACGGATGGATATTTTAGCAATCAACAATCCTCAAAGTAATATTGCAGCGCCATTTTGGGTTCTAGTGATTGAAACGAAAAATAGTTCGGTCAATGTGATTGAGGGTTTACCTCAATTACTCACTTATGCTTTTAAAAGTTTAGAGCAACAACCATCAGTTTGGGGTTTGGTAACTAATGGACAGCTTTATCAATTTGTTTATCTAAGACATGATAACCAGTCAACTTATGAGTTAATGCCATTATTAAATTTGAGTCAATCTCCAGATGCAATTGAGTTATTACAAGTTCTTAAAAGCATCTGTAAGCTACCGAATTTTCAGTAAAATAAACGTAAATCGCGGAGCGATCGCTGATGTCTGAACCTGCTACCCTAGAAATAGAATTAATCTCTGATAATATTTCAGAAGAGGAAGTTATTTTTCCTCCTGGTGATATACTGAGTGACGAACCACCCTTGGAAAGTGACCTGCACCGAGAACAAATCGATTTGCTGATTCGCCTACTTAAATTATGGTGGCGAGATAGGCAAGATTTTTATGCTTCTGGCAATTTGACGATTTATTACAGTCCTAACCAGAAAAAATCAGAAAGTTTCCGAGGCCCAGACTTTTTTGTAGTTTTGGGAACCCAGAAAAAAGACCGTAAGAGTTGGGTAGTTTGGCAAGAAGACGGCAAATATCCCAATGTGATTGTGGAAATTTTGTCAAGTTCAACCACAGCAGTTGATAAAGGTTTAAAAAAACAAATTTACCAAGATACCTTCCGTACACCAGATTATTTCTGGTTTGACCCTGTAACAATGGAACTTCAGGGATTTCATATAGTTGATGGTAAGTATCAAGAAATCCCAGTAAACACTGATGGACGTTTGTGGAGTCAGCAGTTAGAACTTTATTTGGGAGTTTATGAAGGTAAATTAAGATTCTTCACTACTGAAAAT
>NZ_JABXKI010000116.1 GCF_017115095.1 Nostoc sp. NMS4
GACCAACATCATGTAAACTGACGACTAATTTTAAGTGCCAAGCCTTACGGTGTGGGAGATGTGCCAATGCGCCTAATAAAGTCAACAACGCATTATTGACTTTATTTTCATTATTATCGGTGTTGCGGTCAAAATAATTTCCTGTCCGATAAGCTGACTCTCCAACTGTATAAGCAGTACCGTTAAAAACTACGCGCCCTGGCACATCTTCCATTTCTGCATTGGTTATATAGCTGGGGACACGAACTACTTCAAAGCCATCGACTAAAAGTTTGAGACTTCCGTAACCGTTATCGAAACCCGCAGGAAAAATTTTTTGCAACGTGTGAATGTTTGACATAAAGACAAAGGTAATACACTTTGATTTGTGAAAGCTATCTGTTCAGATAATTTTGGGGAGTGGGGGAGAGAAAAATAAAATAACTACCCCTTTTTGATCCAGACTCAGGAGTTTATCATAACCCATTGGGGGCTAAGTGGGGTACAAAATCTCAGTCAGTCAAATTTACCCCATATAGCACCTATATACCCCCTATATAGGGGTCAAAATATCACCAAAGTCTTTAACTATTGTTGGGGTATACATAACCCCCACATAGCCCCCAGTAGGATTTTTTGAAATCTTTTTATCAATGCAGCAGAAATTAATTTAGATCATCGTTGACTCTTTGATTTATAATTTACTATCAATTTTTTGTTGAAAAGCAATTCAGTTTTGATCTTTAACTTCTTGCTGACTACGTAACGAGTGGGTTACTACTTGCTTACAGGTTCAGCTTTTTCTACTGAATTATCATTCACACCCAAAGTCAATTCCAAAGGAGTTTTTTGGGGGTAAGCTTTTACTACTTGCCGATAAACATCATAATTAGTAGGTAGTGTCTGCTGAGAATTACCCACTCCATAGGTCAGTTTGTACTTTACATCTTTGATCAATTCAGGTTTGCCTGCCTCTTCTTGAGATTTTTTGCGTTGTTCAACTTCATCAACACTTGGTCGCGGCGGTAAAGTAGGCCACCATAACCCTCGGTCATCTGGGCCAATAACTGCTCCTGCCGGTTTCAATCCATTCCGATTCACCACTGAAGTGTTAGCAAAGATTTCAATGCGTGGCTGTGGTTGACTAGTTAGGTTATTCGCATACTTAACTTGCCAGGTGTAACTGGTGAGTGCTGTAGCTTCATACTGTTCAGCAGTAGTAGTGCTGCAACTAGTTAGTGTCAGTGCCGTTAGTGCAGTTATTATTAAGGGTAAAATTTTCAACTTTTGCATTATCAATCGAATATCTCTTACTAATCACTCTTGAAAAGGGAGTGTGCCATCATTGCTGCCAAGGTGAAGGTATCGCCGTAATCGAAAGCACTTCCCTTGCTTGCAGCCTAATCGCTGTTTGCTCACAGTTAGGGCATTTTACCTTTGTGAAAATCACTGAAGGTCGTCCTTTGTACTCGCCCATTACGGGTTCTCCAGTGTACTCGCTGATTATCCCCTGCTTGCAGTGGTAGCACTCGAATATCACACGCCCTATCTCCGAGTTGCAATCCAGGAATTGCATGTGCTGACAGGGTTCCGGCGGTAATTCTGGTTCTTCGAGATGGTCTTGAAAGGGTATATGAGGTTTGGTTGCTGGTGGTAAATCTATTTTTTTCTTGTTGCGCTTGCCAGTCACCTGCGGCTCAACTTTTGGCGGCTTTAGGGGGTTTTCCTTAACAGGGGCATGGACAGGCTGTTGGCCAGTTGTGAGTTCTTTCGGCAAATTGTCATCAGCCGGGGTAGGGCTAAATAGCTCTTGTTTCTCTGTTGGTTTAGATGCACTCTCGGTTGACTGAGCTACTGTTTTTGGGACTACATAAATAGCAGGTGTTCCTGCTACATCTTGGTATGGTTCTACTTGAGCATCACTGTTGGTCAATTCCTGCACTTCTGGTTGTTTAGCCGCAGGGACGTGCTTAATCAGTTTTGGTTGTTGTGGCTTGGGTGGTCGCTTAGTAGATTCCATGCTCATTGGAGTCAAAGTTTTTGACAGACTATTTTTAATGTAACTATAACTATCCTTATTGCTTCTGTTTTCTAAGGCAATTTGTAGATGCAATATATAGTATTCTTTTAAAACTCAACCTCAACCTCTACAGTCATTGATGACCTTGCATAAATCGGCTAATATTTAGTGCAACATTTTTATAAAAATTAGATAAATTACACTAAGATCCTGCATGGAGTAACATTACTCCATGCAGGATCTTAGAATTTTCTCAAAAAGTGGAGTAACGTTACTCCATAAGCCTTTAGTTTTTGAGCTATGAAAAAGAAAGCAGTTAAAAGAAAAATTAGATTAGATGTTAAATCTAATGCTGGTGGAACTGGAAAAACAACTTTAGTAACACATTTAGCGTACATCCTTGGCAAAAAAGGTTACTCAGTCACAGTTATTGAACTAGACCCATTAGGTTCTCTTAAAATCTTTACGGGGGCTTTTTCAAAAACTGAAGATCCTCCTCCTGAAAAAACCCTAGCGTCTGTTTTCAGAGATGATTTCAAAGGTAATTACCCTTTGTTCCCTATTTGGGAAAACAAAATCCATAATGTCAATGTTATTTTAGGCGGCGCTCCGTTAGAAGAAAGTATTCATAAAATTTACTCTCATTCCAGAAAATATTACCTGCTTCATGATCGTTTAGAAGACTATCCGCTTGAATCTGACATTATTATTCTGGATAACCCAGGTGGTCTGGAACCTATGGGTCTAGTAGCTTTAGCCGCAGCGACAGACATATTGGTTGTAATGCAGCTAGAATATAAAGCTTTGTATGGTTCAGCAGGTTTAATTAATTGGTTTTATGACAAGATCAACGAGTTACGACTACGACCAGAGCCTAAAATATTAGGATTTGTACCGTCACAAGTAAATATAAAGAAAGTAGCCGCCCATCGAAACATTGGAGAAGAAATCCCTAATCAGTTACAAGAGCTTGGAATTTCATGTTTTCCGCCAATTAGAGAATCAAACCAATTTATTAATGCGAGTGGAGTAGGGCAACCCATTCATTTATTTGCACCTGCTTGTGAAGCTATTAAAGACTTTGACCCCATCGTTGCCAAAATTATAGAGCTAATGAGTCAGGACTAATGTCAAAACCAGATATTTCTAATGTGTTTGCAAACGCAGGACAATCACAAAAAATTCATCATTTAACTAAACGAGTTGAAGAACTCGAAGCTGAAATTAACCAACTTCGGAATGTAGAAGTTAACAGCGAGGTAAAAATTGCTCTCGAAGCTCGTATTCAAGAGCTAGTTACAGAATTAGCTAACAAACAAGGAGTTTCAGAAGTTCCAATTAACTTGATTGATCGAAATCCTCGCCAGCCCAGACAAACTTTTACTAAAGCCAGCATACAGGGAATGGCTGAACTCCTTAGAAAACAAGGGCAGCATACTCCTGTAATTCTCATTCCTTTGTCTAATGGTAGATACTTATTGTTTGATGGAGAAAGACGATGGCGATCTGCACCTCAGCTTGGATGGAAAACACTAAAAGCTGTATTTATACTTACTGGGATCGAAGCAGATGACCGTGAACTTCATCGACAAGCCCTTTCAACAACTTTGCATAGAGAGGATCTTAATACTCTCGACTTGGCAGAATCTTTAATTCAACAAATCATATATGACTATCCTGAGTTGTCAGAACAGAAAGATAACATTCCACGTCTACTTAACGCAGCTATGAGCCGACTAGAGCGTAATCGTAAAAATTTGGAGTTGTCTGAGATCCGAATAGCTTCTCAGGAAAATCAACGGCAGTGGTTAGAATCTGTTGACTTTAAAAGTGCTGAAGAACAGAAAATATTTGATGTTATATTAGCATTACAACTTAACCCTACTTCTATTGATACTAATATTTTTCCTTTGCTGAAACTATCAACAGATTTAAAATCTGCTATCCGAGAGGAAGGGCTAGAAGCCAGTAAAGCTAGGGAATTGAACAAGCTTTCTGCCACTCAACTAAAGCTTAATGAGGCTCAATCTCGAAAAATTAGAGTTCAGTTAGCCCAAAGAGTCATACAAGAAAGGCTTTCTTTGAGCCAAACCAAAGCTTTAGTTAAAGAGACACTAAGCCAGTATAAATCCGCCAATATTTCAAGTAACGAAAATAAAAAAGTTATTAGAACAGTTAAAACTATCCGTTCTATTAATTTTGAGGAATTTCATCACAATCAACTTGAAGAAGTTCGTCAAGCTCTTCAAAGTAAGCTACAAGAAATTGACAAAAGAATAGAGCTATCCAATAAAGGTTAATTTATTAATCTCAGTGAAAATTTCTTTGACTTTTCAAAAAACCTCTGAAAGCTGCCGCCCTCCTCAAGCATCCAAAAAATCAGCAGTAGCCCCACTTAAGAAAAAGATAAACCTAGAGCTATGACATATAGAAGTGATGAAGGTAAATTAGGGTGAGTTTTAGATGACACTAATGCTGGGGGTGTTATATAGTATTCATGTACTATAGTAGCTCCACTCCCAGTACTATAATGATGGGCGGCATCTTTTAACAGGCAATGTCCACTCCTCCTAATCTTTCCCCTCAACAAGTAAGCGCCTTTCCTCAACACGAAACAATCACTGGGGTCTTAGAACGTCTAACTTTTTACTCTGCCGAATCAGGTTACACCGTGGCAAGGCTGACTCGCCCACGTAGCACCGAACTCACAACAATCGTTGGCAGCTTTGCTAACATTCAGCCAGGGCAGACCTTACAACTAACTGGTTTCTGGCGTGACCATCCCCAATTTGGCCCCCAGTTCCAAGTAGTCAACTACAAAGAAACCAAACCAGCTACTCTCACTGGAATTGAAAAATATTTGGGTAGTGGGCTGATTAAAGGTGTTGGGCCAGTCACAGCAAGACGGATTGTTGGTCACTTCGGGCTAGAAACCCTGGACATCATCGAAAACCAGATTGAACGACTGATTGAAGTCCAGGGTATCGCCAAAAAGCGGATCACTCTCATCAAAAACGCCTGGTCAACTCAGAAAGCGATCAAAGAAGTGATGGTGTTTCTCCAGGGGCATGGCGTTTCTACCACTTATGCTGTGAAGATTTACAAGCAATATAAGGATGAAGCGATCGCTACTGTTACCAAAAACCCCTACCAGCTAGCAGCTGACATCTACGGTATTGGCTTTCTGACTGCTGACAAGATTGCGAGAAATATAGGAATTGCACCAGACTCAGAATTTCGTTACCGTGCGGGGATTATCCATTGCCTAAGTGAAGCTGCCGAAGATGGTCATTGTTACCTGCCACAAAGCGAACTGATTGAGTCGGTAATCAAACTGCTGACAACCGAATCTCATCAGCCCACAGAAGAAGCAATTGCACAAATCATCAAAGATATGGCTCTAACAGATGAACTGATTAGAGAGTGGGATGAGGATAAAACCCTAATTTGCTACAAACCGACTTACTTTCATACTGAACAGAATTTAGCTCAACTGATACGCCAACGCTTGGAAAATACTGTTGGCACTGACATTGAGCGTGTGCGTGATTGGATTGACCGCTTTACAGCCAGCCGTAAAATTCAGCTTTCAGAACAGCAACGCCAAGCTGTAGAAACAGCAGCCTATTCCAAAATCATGATCCTCACAGGTGGCCCTGGCGTTGGAAAGACCTTCACAACTCACACCATTGTCAGCCTGTGGAAAGCAATGGGTAAATTTATTGCTCTAGCTGCACCCACTGGACGGGCTGCTCAACGCTTAGGTGAAATGACTGGGCTGGAGGCAAAGACAATTCATCGCTTGTTGGAATTTGACCCGCGCTCAAGGGGTTTCAAGCGCGATAGCGAAAATCCTTTACCCCACACGGCAATTATCGCTGATGAAGCTTCGATGCTTGATTTGTTTCTGGCTTACTCCTTGGTTAAAGCAGTATTGGCTGGCGCTCTACTATTGTTGGTGGGTGACATTGACCAGCTACCATCTGTGGGCCCAGGTCAAATACTTGCTGATTTGATTAATTCTGGTCGTGTGCCAGTAGTGCGGTTGACCCAGGTATTCCGTCAAGCTCAAACAAGCGCAATTATCACTGCTGCTCACCAAATTAATCGAGGAATTTATCCCACGATTGAACCGATTTCTGACACACCTCAATCTGACTGTATTTGGCACGGCGGCGGACATCAGCCCGAACATGGTGTACAGGCAATCTGCGAGTTGATTAGCGATTTGATTCCACGGCTGGGTTTTAATCCTGCCACTGATGTGCAAGTACTTTGTCCAATGTCACGGGGCTTGGTAGGGACTCGCAACCTTAATACTGTGTTGCAGCAGTTGATTAATCCACCCAGTCCCGACAAGGTGGAGATAAATAGGGGTGGGACGATACTACGAGTTGGCGATCGCGTTATTCAACAAATGAATGATTATCAGCGTGAAGTCTTCAATGGAGATTTGGGAATTATCAGCAACATTGATACTGTTGAACAAGAAGTAATTGTGCAGTATGGAGAGCGTACTGTGATTTACGACTATGCTGATCTCAATGAAATTACTTTAGCATGGAGCGTTACTATACATAAAAGCCAGGGTTCAGAATATCCGGTAGTGATTCTGCCAATCTATATGCAGCATTACATGATGTTGACCAGGAACCTGTTTTACACTGGGCTGACCCGTGCCAAGAAGTTAGCGATCGTTGTCGGAGCAAAAAAAGCGATCTCTCTGGCGGTGCGCTCTACTGATGACCAACGGCGGTACACAAGGTTACAGCAGAGGTTACTTCAGGCAGGACTGAATTGTTAAAAATAAAAAAGTTTATTGAATTATTTGATTTATACTTTTAAATCCCCTGGTAAAAAAAGCCGAAAAGTTTGTATGTCCAGCCTCAGTTCCGACATGGTTCGCATCTATTTGCAAGAAATTGGTCAGTATCCTTTATTAAAGCCAGAGGAAGAAATTGCTTATGGTAGACAGGTACAAGAAATGATTGCCATTGAGCAATCTAAAAATGAACTCACCCAACAGCTAGACCGGGAACCAACAATGAAAGAATTAGCCAATGCTGTTGAAAAAACTGAAACACAAATCCGAGCAGCGCTACACCTTGGTCAAAAAGCTAAACAGAAAATGGTGACAGCTAACTTGCGACTGGTAGTATCTGTTGCCAAAAAATATCAAAACCGCAATTTAGAATTTCTCGATTTGATCCAAGAAGGAGCAATCGGTTTACAAAGGGGTATAGAAAAGTTTGATCCCAACCGGGGCTATAAGCTCTCGACTTACGCTTATTGGTGGATTCGTCAAGAGATTACACGCGCTATAGCAGAACAATCGCGTACTATTAGATTGCCTGTTCATCTCACTGAAATACTTACCAAAATTAAGAAAGTACAGCGAGAAAGCTTTCAAA
The DNA here is from genome assembly GCF_017115095.1 of Nostoc sp. NMS4. Classification (GTDB taxonomy): domain Bacteria; phylum Cyanobacteriota; class Cyanobacteriia; order Cyanobacteriales; family Nostocaceae; genus Nostoc. The sequence continues at coordinate 7,411 of NZ_JABXKI010000116.1, forward strand.
AACTTGGTCGTCATGCTACTGCTGAAGAAATAGCAAAATCATTAAACCTCAGTACAGATAAGCTTCGAGAACATCTCGCTGCCTCTCGAACAGCCATCTCTTTAAATAAACAAGTCGGAGATGAGAAAGAGACAGAATTAGGCGAAATTCTAGCAGACATTGGCGCTTCACCAGAAAAACTGCTCACCCAAGAACTTCTATCGCAAGACGTAGCTAAATTCTTAGAACCATTGACACCTATACAGCGTCAAGTGTTGACTTTAAGCTTTGGGCTAGAGAATGATCAGCATTTCAATCTCGCTCAGATTGGCCAACAGCTAAACCTTAGCCGAGAAAGGATTCGTCAAATCCAGGTCAAAGCTATAAATATTCTCCGCCATCATCAAAATGATATCCAAGAGTATTTATTTGATTAAGCCATCATGTAAAAATAAGTTGTACAAATTTCAGTAGACCAAAAAGTTTGGCGTGAGCTTTGCTCACCGTATTAGCATCAGCTAGTAACTCCCGGTTCGCCCATTTTTTTATGAGTTAGGGAAAATAAGCAGTTAAAAGTATACCCAACGACATATTCCCGAAAAGGACAGAGTAGGTATATGTTCGGGTTTATGGATACAGAACCTATAATTACAAACGAACGAGTAGATGATATACCTGTACTGCTGGCACAATTAGAGCGTATGGGTGTAAAGCAGCTCATTAATAAGCATTTTCCCACACATGGAAATTGGGAAGGTGAGAGTCTAGGGAGCGTGGCAATAATTTGGTTAACTCACATACTATCACTTGCCGATCATCGTTTAAACCATGTCCAAGGATGGGTAGCGAAAAGGTTAGAAACATTAAAAATGTTTGTTGGGGAAAAGTTAGGAGAATTAGACCTTACAGACGACCGTTTGCAATCGCTATTACGTTATCTTAACAAAGATGATAATTGGAAACAATTTGAGGTAGAACTTTCTGGAAACATGATACAAGTCTATGATTTAAATCCAGAAAAGGTTCGTTTAGATAGTACAACAGCTAGTAGTCACTGTGGAGTGAACTCAGAAGGGCTATTTAAATTTGGTCATAGTAAAGATCACCGACCGGACTTGGCACAAGTCAAAATTATGCTAGCGACTTTAGACCCATTAGGTATGCCAATAGCAACAGAAATATTACCAGGAAATAAAGCAGATGACCCATTATATATTCCAGCAATTAACCAAGTACGTTCGACACTTGAAAAAGCAGGAATGTTATATGTTGGTGACTGTAAAATGGCATCAATAGCAACTCGTACTCACATTGCTCTCGGTCAAGATTTTTATCTTTGTCCCTTAAGTGGTAAACAAATAACACAAGAAAAAATCGGACAATATCTTCAAGCAGTTGGGGATGGAGAACAACAACTAACGACTATTGATTATGATTACGCAGATGGTAAAAATAAACAGATTGCTCAAGGATTTGAACGGGAAGTAGCTCATATAATTGAAGTAAATGGTCAAGAATTTACTTGGAATGAGCGACAATTAATAGTACGTTCCTTTGCAATGGCAGAAACAGAAGAAAAGTCTTTGCGTACACGTTTACAAAAAACCTCAAATGCTCTCGAACTACTCAAAAAACCGCGTCGTGGCAAGAAAAAGTTGACTTCAGTTGACCAATGGGAAGTATCTATAGCAGCAATTCTAAAACGTTATCGTACTAATGGGCTATTTGAAATTAATCTTCAAGTTACCCAACATGAAAAAACGACTAGGCGATATCTTGATAGATTGCCTCAAACCAGAGAGTCAATATCCATAAATCTAGATTTTGATATTTTGGAATCAGAGGTTAAACAACAAATTAATTTGTTGGGTTGGCGTGTTTATGTTACTAATCAAGCTGATTCTCTATTATCCCTTAAACAAGCTGTTCGTTGTTATAGAGACGAGTATTTGGCAGAGCGGGGATTTGCTCAAAGGTTTTCCCTTGTCGCTAACACCAATCTACTTGCAACGTGAAGACCATATTACTGGTTTAATTAGGCTACTTTCAAATGGGAAAGCGTGTCTTAACATTATTAGAATTTCAGGTACGTTCTAGTCTTAAATCAAATGAAGAAAAGCTTGCTGGAGTTTATATAGGTAATCCGAAACGAGAGACTGCACGCCCAACTGCGGAACTGATTTTAGCTACTTTTAAAGAAATCACACTAATATTAATCGAAACCAAAAATGAAGTTTATGCCCATTTAACTAATCTCTCTCTTTTACAACAGCGTATTCTTGTTTTACTTGGATTTCCAATTACTATCTATACTCAACTTGATGGTCAATCTTTTACTCCTAAATAGAATAAGAGTTGCGTTTCCCAAGCGTCAAAGGCTGAAACACTAAAATATCTGTTTTTAATTACGAAGAAAAGCGCAAGTTACTTGAAATAAATAAAAACAAACCTAATTTTTACATCTAAGTTTGTACACAGGCACTTACCCAGGTAGATGTCCGTATTCGCACGTTCTTCAGTGTAAACAAAGTGTTTTATCGCACTCTTAGTACTGACACATAATTTCTGTCTTTACGCTTTTGCTCACTTTTATCTAACTTCTGAAAAAATGGGCGAACCGGGAGTAGTAAGTTTGTAGCACCGATTTTTCTTACTTGACCTTTTGTTAAGTTCTTTCACCTGTCTTAGACCCAGGTTTTACCCTGCATACCAAAAAGATTTCCAAATGGGTCCCACATTTGACAAATTGCTTGCTGTCCCTCAATTACCAAAGGGCCTCGATAAAGCCTTGCACCATGCTTTTGGGCATAATCTAATGCTTGCTCAAAGTTGTCTACACGCCAATACGCTACTTGACCTGCGTTCCCCGGACGCATTTTTTCATCTGCCAGATGGAAAAACATTTCAACGCTGCCAACATCAATCAATGCTCCCTGTATTTCATTTTCTACATAAAAGTAATTCATTGGTATATTTAAAAGCTCGCCATACCATTGAGCAGCTGCAACAACATCATCTACGAAAAAAAATATAGCTTGAACGCCCTTAAACATATACTGCTCAGTTTCTCCTTATCTGGTGAAGCACCCCAAAATCTATCCTACTTGCCAAAGCATACGCTCGTCACTGCTATTGTGACTCTTCATTTTTCTACATTCTAGGTATTCCACGTCAGAGCTATTACGTATAATTACCTTCATTTTGTACAATAAAAACACACTATTGTTTGAGCGAAAAATAAGCTGATGTATTTACTTAGATACATCAGCTTTTAACTTATCCCAAGATTTCAATCACAGTCGCTAGAATAGCTGGGGCTTTGTCTGAAACCGGAATGAATACCCGCTTTTTCCAGTTGATGATCTCGGTAAAACATCCAACAGCCACCAGTCGCTCTGCCAGTGAGATAGCATTGACCAGTTCTATGCGAGGTTCTGTGGCAATATAAGAACGCCGTAAAGTAACGCCACCCGGTAACTGCTGGGAATAGCCTTCGTTTAGCACTAAAGAGACTAACTCCTGTGGGCTTAACAGCTTATCCTTCAGACCAAGTTGTTCAGCCACCGACTTAATATCATTACCATTCACTACCCGACCGAGAATCTTTTGTCCATCGCTGGTTTGCAAACGGAAGACTCGGCTATTGTGCTGCGGCAAGATTTTCCAAATGGGCAACAAAATACCAGTGACTAAGTGCAGGTAATCGGTAGTGAACTTGGGCAGTGCGTCTACTTCAGTAGACCACGCCGCAACAAACGTATTAGCCGAAACCTGTCGCCAAGTGGAAGAATTTAGCTGTTCCACTATGACACGAGTTTCTTTTTGTGGGCGAACGAGTAATACCCTTGGCACAACACCACCTTCAGCATCAAATATACTATGCGTTGGAATTGTTACAGCCGCACTACCTTTCTCATTCACCATGAATTGCCCTTGGTACTTGTCGGCAAAATCCAACATCTCATCAGCAGTTTTGATGTTGTTCTTTTGAACTCGTTCAATCTTCAAGTAGTTGGTGACACTACCAGTGGTGGGATGAGTGTACACAGCTTCTTGGCTTTCGATAGTAAACCTGTCAGCCCTAAGCGTTTCAACACCCATCTCATAGACACCAGCCGCGATCGCTGCTTCAATCTGCTGACTTAGCAACAACTCAAAACGCTCGAAAATAATGTTTTGCATATCGATGCGTAAAGCCAACAGGCGATTGAGGAATTGCCGCAATGGAGGCAAGTCGATTTTCATCCCGCCTTCATGAGAGGTTAAGCACAATCCAGTCATTTTCTCGAACTTTCCTAAAGGCACTTCATAAAATCGACCTTGGAAAATCTGCTTAAACAACTCGTATAGTGCGTACTCTGCATAGTTCGATTCAAGGTTATCTTTAGCCTCAAATATCCCATTGCCACCCGTCTGCCGTTGACCACGAGTAAGAGCGCCCAAGCTATCCAGCCTTCGGGCAATGGTTGAGATAAAGCGGCGTTCACCTATGACGTTAGTGGTAACAGGTCTGAACACGGGTGCTGATGCTTGGTTTGTACGATGCGATCGCCCAAGCCCTTGAATAGCATTGTCTGCCCTCCAACCAGCTTCCAACAAATAATGCGATCGCCTTTTACGATTCACAGCGTTGAGGTCAGCATGGTAACTGCGACCTGTCCCACCAGCGTCACTGAAGATGAGGATTTGCTTGTCTCCCTGCATAAACGCAGCAGTCTCAGCAATATTCGCGCCACTACCCCGTGAATCAACGAACAAACGCCCCGAATCATCTTTCAGAACTCGCTTGCTGCGACCAGTTACTTCGGCAATTTGCTTGTGACCAAAATGCCACAGCAATTGTTCTAATGCGCCAGGGATTGGGTCAAGGCTTGCTAGTCGATCAACTAGAGTATCTCTCAAGGCTACAGCTTCTTGGGAGATAACTGGAGAACCATCGGCATCAAAGACTGGCTCGGATCTTTCTTCTCCATCAACGCCTGAATGGATGGAATGGAGATGAATGGGGAAAGCACTCATCAGGTAATCCATGACGTATTCCCGTGGGGTTAAATCAAGGTTCAAGTCCTTCCATTCTTCGAGTGCAACTTCATTGAGTCGGCGTTTAAGCAACTCCTCATTAGTTGATACAATTTGAATAACAATGGCGTTACCCACAGCTAAATCCTCTTCAATTGCTTTAATTAACTGTGGACACTTCATGCCAGTCAACAAATGGTTGAAGAATCTTTGCTTGTGTGACTCAAACTGAGACACCGCGCTCATCTTTGCAGCACGATTGTACGTTTTTGCACCAGAGATATTACAAGCTTCCAAGGCTTTGTCTAAATTATGGTGAATAACACCAAAAGCATCAGAATAGCTGTTATAACTCCGTTCCTGCGTGGGCGTTAACTCAATTTCGAGAGTTTGATACTCAACTCCCTCGAATGAAAGGCTCCGCGCCAGATAGAGTCCCAAAGCCTTGAGATCCCTGGCTACGACTTCCATCGCGGCAATACCACCGCCCTCAATGGATTCCACAAAATCCTCACGGGAAGTAAACGGGAAATCACCAGTCTGCCAAAGCCCCAGACGATTTGCATAAGATAGGTTGGAAACCTTCGTCGCTCCAGTAGCAGAAACGTAGATAACCCGTGCCTGCGGTAATGCGTTTTGCAACCTCAGCCCAACAATGCCTTGCTGGGATGCTGCAACCATACCGAGTTTGCCCTCTTGCGCCATTGCGTTACCCATACTGTGGCATTCGTCGAAAGCGATCGCTCCCTCAAAGTACTTACCTGCCCAGTCAACAATTTGCTTGAGCCGACTTTTGCCGTTCTTTTGAGAACGTAGAGTTGAGTATGTGCAGAAGAGAATGCCTTGGGTGAAAGGGATGGGGTCGCCAAGTTTGATGTTGCCCAGGTCGATAATATCTTTTTCACTACCTCCGAGCGCACACCAATCTCTACGTGCGTCCTCAATAAGAGCAGCACTCTTTGATACCCAGATTGCTTTTCTTCGTTCCTGACACCAGTTGTCGAGGATGATTCCTGCACACTGTCTTCCTTTCCCCGCACCTGTTCCATCGCCTAAGAACCAGCCACGACGAAATTTGACGGCATTTTCCTCGCCCTGAGCCGCAACAGTCACATTATCCCAAGAATCATCCACAATATAAGACCCAGACAAAAATTCACAGTGCGCCTGACCTGCGTAAATAACGCTTTCAAGCTGTGCCTCTGACAACAAGCCTTGTGTGATAATATTCCGTGGGAGATGCGGTTTATAAGTTGGTGGTGGTGGCGAGACAAGTGCTAGGGCTGCACTCTCACAAAGCAGTGAGGGATGAGGTAAAGCATCTTTAATTCTGATTCGTTGTGGGCGATAGGTTTCATATAAAGTATCTTTGAGTCCTTCTGTAGCAGACCATTCGACGACTTCGTATTCCAGAATAACCACATCTGGAATTGAAGAAAGTGTTTCTGCTTGAGCTACCACAGAGCGTTTTGGCAATTGAACAACAATTGCCTTCGCCGCAGCAGCTTTGATATCTGAGCGTTGCCACGAAGATCGCTTAGGTAATTGCTCAATCAACGCTAGCAGTTCGGGCAAGTCCAAAGTTTCGGAAATACAGGGGATGTCGCCAGGATTATCAGTTGGGACTTTATCGATTACCGTAATTCGGGTTTCCATCGTCGTCCCGTGTTTGGAGTACACTTTGCCGTTGACCCCAACAGACAGTAGAACTCGCGCAAAATCCTGCCACCTAACGAAAGTCTCGCGCCAAGTGGGATTATTGGGAGAGAACCAATTGGCTGTGATTGTTACCAGCCGTCCACCGTCAGCTAGTCTTTGCAATGCCGAGTTGATGTGGCGAGGAGTTGCGTCGGGGTTGCGACTGTTGATTTTGGGAGATGCGGAGAAAGGCGGATTCATCAGCACAACTGAGGGCTGAGTCTTGCCAACCAGATAGTCGTTAATTTGTTCCGCGTTTACTGAGAATAATGGTGTACCAGGGAATAATCGCCGCAGAATCTTCGTTCTATCGGGTGCAAGCTCGTTGAGCATCAGACTTGCACTGTGCAGTTTAGCCATTTGTGCTAACAAACCAGTTCCGGCACTTGGCTCCAAAATCAAATCAGTAGCTTGTATAAATCCTGCTTTGGCTACCAGATAAGCAAGCGGCAGAGGGGTGGAGAATTGCTGAAGCTGTACTGACTCTTCACTACGGCGAGTATGGGTCGGGCAGAGGGCTACTAACTTCTCCAATTCCAATAATATTGTTAGCGGCGACTCTAATAAAAGCTTGTAACCTTTTTGACGCAGATATAGCATTTGCGCCACTTCCACAGCTTCGTAAGCATCTTTCCACTGCCATGTACCCTCTGCCGCAGTACCGTGAAAGTGGCGATTCATTTGGGCTTGAACAGTTTTCGTGTTCAGGGGGCGATTTTCAAGTAGTGGTTTCAAAAGCTCTTGAGCGACACTTAATATTGATTGCCCATAATCTAATATTGTTTGGAAGTCGAACAGAAAACCTTGGGTGAAAAGTTGCTGTACCATTGCATTACTCACAATATTATTTTTTCACTCTTGCTATGGCGAAGCCTTTCTCTTATTAAGAAATGAGGCAATTACTTGCCTCATTTAAACTTTTGAACCTTTAGATATTTATTCTTCGGTGATCAGCCGAGGGTTAAAAAACGAATTAGCCAGCTTTACGCGGTCTGCCTGGCTTGCGTTTCCCTGAAGAATTTACATCAGCCTTTTTAGTTTTCGGTGACTTGTTGGCAGAATTGTTAGCTTTATTTAAACGAGTAGTACGTTTTGGTTGTGGCGAAATTTCTTTAACTGGAGGCAGTAATCTCAATGTAGGGAATGAGAGAATAACTGCTTCATTACTTGTGCTATGAACAACTTCATCATCTAACGCCCAAGGATCTGGCAATTTTTCAAAAGTCCGAGCTTGTGGTGTGATTGCTTCTGAAACTGATGGGATTATAGAAGTGGCTATATTTAGATTGCTAACCGAAACCACATTACTAGTGTAAGCAGCCGATACAAATAGTCCGTTAATGAACTGGAACATAACGAGACTAAAAAATGCCCAAAAGATACCTACGATTGTCAAAGTGAGTAGAGGTTGCATATCCATAATTATCCCCCAAATAAGTATTTGTAATTTTCAACTGGTCTACGCAAAGCGTTCTTAAGCTTTGTTCAAATGTGAAGCGGATTTGAACACATCCTCTCTTCAAGAGAGGACTTCACTCTAAAATTAGCGTAGCTTCTCTCTAATTTGACTCAGCTACATTCCTTCGTTATTTTAAAGCTTATTGATAAAATAAAGCAGCTTTTAGTATTTACCTATTGGAAGATTTCAAGTATTATAGTTATAAACTTATTTGACAAAGATAAACATTGGCTTAAGTCTATTGTTAAGATTTGATTTGTAAGCTAATTCTTGAGATAAAACATTCTATTCAAACGAAAAAGAAAAGTAGTCGTCACAATTAATTGAAAGTATGCCCAGCCCAACTACAGACTTAGTTCGTTCCTACCTCAAAGAAATCGGACGCTACCCTCTGCTAACTCCTGAGCAAGAAATTA
>NZ_JABXKI010000185.1 GCF_017115095.1 Nostoc sp. NMS4
TTGCTCCCGCCCAAACAGGGAATAACTACGCCCGTCGTCTAACCCACGGTCACGCCGTTATTATCGACCCTTGGGGTGTAATTTTAGCAGATGCTGGGGAGAAACCGGGAATTGCGATCGCAGAAATCAACCCCACCAGACTCGAACAAGTCCGCCGTCAAATGCCCTCTTTACAGCATCGGGTGTTCTAGGCATTAGGAGCAGGGAGCAGGGAGCAGGGAGCAGGGGGAAATTCCTCTCCTCTGCCCCATGCCCAATCCTTATGAATGAATAAAACAAAAAACCGGGTAAACACCCGGTTTCTGACAACATTAAAATCCTCAGTTTTTGAGGAGCATAGCAGGACTGTGCCCCTATTTATTAGTTGTCAAAATTAAACTTTAGCAGCAGCTTTGGTAACAACGTTAAGTTCACCCTTAGCATACTTAGCAGCAAAATCTTCCAAAGAAACTTGCTTAATCTTGCTTGCATTACCAGCTGTACCAAATTGCTGATAGCGTTCAGCACAAACCTTCTGCATATATGTAATAGAAGGCTTGAGGAAGTGACGGGGGTCAAACTCCTCTGGTTTTTTAGCCAAAGCTTCACGTACAGCAGCAGTAATAGCCAAACGGTTGTCGGTGTCGATGTTTACCTTACGTACACCACTCTTAATACCTTTTTGGATTTCTTCTACAGGTACGCCGTAGGTTTCAGGAATTGCACCACCATACTGGTTAATCAGTGCAAGCAAATCTTCAGGTACAGAAGAAGAACCGTGCATTACCAAGTGGGTGTTAGGCAGACGGCGGTGAATTTCTTCAATGCGGCTGATGGCCAAAATTTCGCCAGTTGGTTTGCGGGTAAACTTGTAAGCACCGTGGCTCGTGCCTATGGCAACAGCCAAAGCATCTACTTGGGTTGCTTCTACGAAGTCAACAGCTTCATCAGGGTCGGTTAACAGTTGGGAATGGTCGAGTGTACCTTCAAACCCGTGACCATCTTCAGCTTCACCAGCACCAGTTTCTAGAGAACCCAAACAACCGAGTTCACCTTCAACGCTGACACCCAAAGCATGAGCTACGTTTACAACTTCGCGGGTAACATTAACGTTGTACTCGAAGCTAGCGGGAGTTTTCGCATCGGCTTCTAAAGAACCATCCATCATCACGCTGGTGAAGTTGTTCTTCATTGCTGAGTAGCAAGTAGAAGGCGCATTACCATGATCTTGGTGCATGACAATGGGAATCTGAGGATAGGTTTCTACTGCTGCCAAAATCAGGTGGCGTAGAAAGTTTTCTCCTGCATAATTACGAGCGCCGCGTGAAGCTTGCAAAATTACAGGGCTATCTGTCTCGACAGCAGCCTTCATGATCGCTTGAATCTGCTCCAAATTGTTAACGTTGAAAGCTGGGATGCCGTAACCGTTTTCAGCTGCGTGATCCAACAGCAGCCGCAGTGGTACAAGCGCCATAGATAGTCCTCCTAATGTGGTTATCAGCTAGTTTGTGTGAGAGAAGCGTAATTATTACGCTAAATCTTAAGAGTTTTTTCAACTTATAGGAAATTATAACTAGTGTCGTGTGTCTATGTTTAAAAAGTTTACGTCATAGTTACGATAAAATATGTTCTATACTTGCTCTCTACTGCTGTACTATGCCCCATACTTGCTCTATATTGCTGTACATTTAGCTACTCTACAACTAGTAGCTGTGGTAGCCCAGTATTCAAAATGCTCCTTCATGGAATTACAAAGAATAGCGATCGCCCTTTACATCCCTTTACATGATTTAATAAACTTCTACTACATGGGTCGCCCGGGATTCGAACCCGGAACTAATCGGTTAAAAGCCGAGTACTCTACCGTTGAGTTAGCGACCCTTTCGCTGCATTTCGCAACTTTGCCATCATAGCACAGACATCTGTAGATTTGTAAAGAGGTTTAGAAAAAATTAGCAGTCAACCTTATAGATGCTGTATGGCTAGCTCCTGGTGCTAACACAGTCAGGTTATCACCAGTATTAAGAGAGTTACGGGTGGCACTCCACGGTTCTAGACAGTAGAATTCTTTGCCTTTGACAGTCCAAAATACCAGGTAGGTAGAGAAATCATCATAATCCAAGGTGAGTTTTAACTTCCGCCTGCCATCTATCGCAGTGGCCGATTGACTCGTTAGCTGTCCAAAGGCAAAATCAATTTCATCACGGCTAAAGTCAAAATTGCCGTCAAAAGAGTTAATTTCCTTAGTTTGATTGTCTTGATACTGCTGAGAGGGAATTTCAAGCTCTAACTGAGTTTTATCACCACACAGAAAGTAGGGATGGAAACCAGCCGAAAAGGGCATTGGTGTGGATGACAAGTTTTTATACTGCTGGCGGACTTCTAAGGTATTACCTTGAAGTTCGTAGGTGAAAGCCAGTTGAAAATCAAAAGGATAAACTGCCTTAGTTTGCTCATTGCTATCAAGAACTACAGTTAGACTAGCTTTATCTCCAGTTTGTTGTTCTGCTGCTTTCCACGGCAATTCACGAGCAAAACCGTGTTGCTTGAGAGTATATTTTTGCCCGTTGTGAGTGTAAGTATTATCTGGTAAATTGCCACAAATAGGAAACAAAATTGGATTTCCACCTCTGACACTCAACTCAGGATGAGTAAAGCGTTCAGTATCCAGATAGAAAATTTCTTGCCCTTGAATGCGCCAACGGGTGATGATCCCACCACGTTCTGGTACGACTTCCAACTGAGAACCTGCGGCTTCATCAGAAAGAATGTAGGTCTTGTATTGTTGCTGTTGAATGGCAATGCTAAACACAAATTTTAGTCCTGGGTAAGGTGGAGTGCTGAGTACCTAGTGCTGAGTCCTGAGCAGAATAAAAAATACTCAGCACTTAGCACTCAGGACTCAGCACTGTTTACTCGTCTTCTGCAAACACGAAACGATATAACTCGCTTGGGTCTGGTTCGGGGCTGTCTTCGGCGAACTTAACTGCTTCGTCGATTACATCCTGAATTTTACGATCAATTGCTTTGATTTCTCCCTCATCCGCCAGGTTTTGTTCCAGCAAATAAGCTGCCAACTTCTTAATTGGGTCACGGGCGAACCAAAATTCTTTCTCTGCTTTGCTCCGCATTTCATCTGGGTCAGCCAAGGAGTGACCCCGGAAGCGGTAGGTAAGCGCCTCAATTAATGTTGGACCTTCACCTGCGCGGGCACGGGCTACAGCTTCTTGTGCCACGGCTCGGACTGCTAGTACATCCATGCCATCGACTTCCACGCCAACCATGTTAAATGCACTGGCTTTTTTATAAATCTCTGGCTGGGAAGTCGCTCGTTCGTGAGACATCCCAATCGCCCACTTATTATTTTCGACTACAAACAGAATTGGCAGTTTCCATAGGGCTGCCATATTTAATGTCTCAAAAAACTGACCGTTGTTAGCTGCACCGTCGCCAAAAAAGCAAGCTGTCACTTGGTCAGCATTTTTATCTCCCAGCACTTCGCGGCGGTATTTGCTTTGAAAAGCCGCTCCTGCTGCTACAGGAATTCCCTCAGCTACAAAAGCATAGCCACCCAGCAAGCGATGTTCGGCAGAAAACATGTGCATGGAACCACCGCGCCCTTTGCTGCAACCTGTGGCTTTGCCAAATAATTCTGCCATTACCTCTTTTGCTGGTACACCCGCACTCAGAGCATGAACGTGGTCGCGGTAAGTACTACAAACGTAATCTTCACCCGGTCGCATTGACTGCACAACACCACTGCAAACGGCTTCTTGACCGTTGTACAAATGGACAAAACCAAACATTTTACCCCTGTAGTACATTTCCGCGCACTTGTCTTCAAACAAGCGCCCTAATACCATATCCTCATAAAACCGTAACCCTTCTTCTTTCGTAATATGCGTAGTAGCAGGATTAAAAGTGGGTAAAGTACGCTCTTGAACCATTATTTTTGAGTATCCCTGTTGTACAACTTAAAGTTACGGTCTTAAATAAGTTGGTCTGATAACACCTCAGCTTTTAACAGGCTAGCGTTTGTAAGACTCAACAATCAAACTTTATTTATGCACCAAAAAAGGGTCTTAGGGAATAGCTGAATTTTTAATTTTTGCTTTTTAACTTTTCAGCCTATGCCCCGTGAGGATTTGACTTTAACGACAACATCTAGCGCTTTCGGTTTTCTCCCTCACTATTCCCCTTCATAGACTAGCAATCAAGATAGACTGCTTTCTGCATATCCATTAACAATTTAAAAAAAAGGAGGCAAAAGTCTCTATACCTAAATAGGTAATTGTAATTAAAGCTTAATTGTGATATCATTTGCTTCTCATGTTATCAGGGTCAATCCCAAATAGTGGTGTTTTTGTTACCGCATACCGGGAAAGTCCCAAAAAAATCAATCATCAATAGATTCTTGCAGCCACAACATTTATGCCGTTACTAAAAGCGGTAGTTGTGGTTTGTGCTATCGAAGGCTGATAATAGTTGTGTTAAACAAAAATACTAAGAATTAAAACAAACAATTGAGGCTTTCTAGGCGAAAGCAAAAAATTAGTACTAGAATGTGACTCAAAATTTCGGGAAGGTACAAAACAAGTTGTTGCAATATACACTTGTAGAGTAAATTCTATAAGGCATTTTTATGGCACGGTTTTACAGGCCTGGAACGCTCTAGGTGAATTATGTTGATCACGGTGCAGGGGAAGTAGGCTGTGCGAATTCCGCTAGATTACTACCGAATTTTAGGACTACCGTTAGCGGCAAGTGAAGAACAATTGCGACAGGCATACAGCGATCGCATTGTACAATTGCCACGACGTGAGTATTCTCAGGCTGCAATTTCTTCTCGCAAACAACTCATAGAAGAAGCTTACGTGGTTTTATCAGATCCAAAACAACGCAGTACCTACGATCAGCTTTATCTTGCCCACGCCTATGACCCTGATAACCTTGCTGCTGTCGCAGTAGCACTGGAAAATCGCCCAGAAAGCACTAAAAGGGGTATTGACACCCAAAGTTTGGGTATCGAAATTACTCAAGACGAATTAGTGGGCGCTTTATTAATTTTGCAAGAGTTGGGGGAATACGAACTTGTACTCAAACTAGGTCGTCCTTACCTGGTAAATAAAAATGGTGCTACAAGTGCAAGAAAGAGCAATAATTTAGCAGACGAAGAAATACATGAAAGTGCTGAACATCCTGATGTTGTTCTCACTGTCGCCCTTGCTTGTCTAGAATTAGGTCGGGAACAGTGGCAGCAAGGTCACTATGAAAATGCCGCCATATCCCTAGAAACTGGTCAAGAACTGCTAGTACGCGAAGGCTTGTTCTCCAGTGTCCAGGCGGAAATTCAGGCGGATCTTTACAAATTACGACCATATCGAATTTTGGAGTTGTTGGCACTACCTCAAGAAAAAACTGCCGAACGAAGCCAAGGTTTGGAATTATTGCAAAATCTCTTAGAAGATCGTGGCGGCATTGATGGCACGAACAATGATGACTCTGGTTTAAATATAGATGACTTTCTGCGGTTTATCCAGCAATTACGCAACCACTTAACAGTCGCAGAACAGCACAAGTTATTTGAAGCCCAAAGCAAACGCAATTCTGCTGTTGCCACTTATTTAGCTGTTTATGCCTTGATAGCAAGGGGATTTGCTCAACGGCAACCTGCTTTAATTCGTCAAGCAAGACAAATGCTCATACGTTTGGGCAAGCGCCAAGATGTACATTTAGAACAGTCGTTATGTGCATTACTATTGGGACAAACTGAAGAAGCAACTCGTGTTTTAGAACTTAGTCAGGAGTACGAAGCTTTAGCTTTTATTCGAGAAAAATCTCAAGACTCTCCAGATTTGTTACCGGGGCTGTGTTTATATGCAGAACAGTGGTTGCAACACGAGGTATTTCCCCATTTTCGAGATTTAGCCAACCAGCAAGCTTTTTTAAAAGATTACTTTGCTAACCAACAGGTACAAGCTTATTTAGAAGCACTGCCAACGGATGCAGAAACAACTAATGAATGGGCTGTAATTAACCCCCAAAAATTTCCCCAGCCGCAGACAAATAATTCGCCTTTCCCTAAAAATTCTACTAAGACTCCAAGGCAATTTAACCACAGCCAAACACCTGACCTAGATTTGCCAGAAACACCCGAATATTCCAACTTCTCACCACCTATGTGGAATTCATCTGGGAGTATAAAATCAGAGATTCCTGCTGCTGAACGGACAAGCCGAGGCACAAAGGAGCATTTGAATGGTTCGGCTAAAAGTGCTACACCCAGTCATAACCAAAAGCGTCGGCGGAGAAAACCGACTCCATCTGCTAGCCGAGAACGTATACCAGATAATCGTCCTCATTCTCATCGTCCTCGGCGGCGGCGAACTTTTGCTAACACCATCGAAGGGAAAACACGGCTGGTATGGAAAGTGTTTATTTCTTTGGTGATTTTATTAGTTTTCTGGGTGTTAGCCACAACAACTTTTGGATGGTTAAAAAATCTGTTTTTCCCAACACGATCTGTACCTCCTTCACAGTTGTTTCTACAAATAAATCAACCACCAATATTGATTCCCAATCCAAATAGTCAACCACAAGGACTAGATAGCCCTTTAACAGATACAGAGGCAGAGGGAATTATTCGCACTTGGCTATCTACTAAAGCCGAAGCTTTAGGGCCTAATCATGAGATTAATAATTTAGAGCAGATTTTAACTGGTTCAGCTTTGTCTCAATGGCGGGCGATCGCTCAACAGGCTAGGTCAGACAACCGTTATCGCAAGTACGAGCATAGTCTGAAGGTGGAATCTGTAGAGAAAATTGATTTGTTCGCAGATCGTGCCGCAGTGGTAGCTACGGTGAAGGAAGTGACACAATTATATGAAAATGGTCAGTTTAAAAACTCTTCTAACGAGAATTTGAGAGTTCGGTACGATTTGATTCGAGAACGAGGTAAATGGCGTATTCAGAGTGCATCTGTTGTGAATCAGATAATCAGATAAGTTGAAATTTTTAAGTTTCCAATACCTCCAACAAACTTTTCAACATCAAATAAGCAGAAGTCCCTCCCGGATCTGGATGTCCGATACTCCGTTCTCCCAGGTAGCTAGCCCGTCCCTTTTTTGCTTGCATCGGTATAGTTTCTTGCAATCCCATTTGGGCTGCTACTACAGCCTGTTGCATAGCTTCCACTGTTCCCTTACTTTCTTCTACAGCTTGCCCAAAAGCGGTTACAGCCGGAGATAGCACATCCACCATCGTTTTGTCTCCTAGTTGTGCTTTGCCACGTTGCAGCACGCCGTCTAAGCCTGTTTGGAGTATTCCTAAAACATCTTGTGCTGTTAATTCTTGCTTACCAACTACTGCTGTACTGGCTCGTAAAAACCAGGTGCCATAAAGAGGGCCACTAGCACCGCCAATAGAAGAAATTAAGGTCATACTCACAGCTTTGAGAATGCTGCTGATGTCCTTGTCTGTAAGAGTTGGTAACTGAGCGCTTACCTTTTTGAAGCCGCGATCCATGTTGATCCCGTGGTCAGCATCTCCGATCGCAGCATCTAATTCTGTCAAATATGCTTTATTCTGCTCTATCTCGGTTGCATAAGCTTGTAACCATTGTAATATATGCGCTTGAGTCAACATAATTCGTAATTCGTAATTCGTAATTCGTAATTATGAAATTCCCCACCGCCAACTTGGGGTTTTTACTGGTGCATCCCATAGGCGGATCATCTCATCATCTAATTTCAGTAGGGTAATGGAGCAACCTTGCATTTCTAGAGATGTGATGTAAGGGCCTATCAAGTTTCGCACAATTTGCAATCCTTGCTGTTCGCAGATTTGGGCGAGTTTGCGGTACACAATATACAGTTCGGAAATCGGGGTTCCACCCATACTATTGACAAAAGCTAATAAGCGATCGCCTTTGGCAAATGGGAGATTTGTTAGTTCTACATCTACCCATTCTCCTTTGCTTTCATCCCACTCGCGCAGTGTGCGGCTGTATGCTGCATCTTCAAGGAGCGATCGCGTCAAAATTTCGGTAATCTCGTCTACTGGTTTGATAGCTGTACGTTCTATTCCTGGCTCACCGTGGATACCGATGCCTAATTCAATTTGGCGATCGCTCAATTGAAATGTCGGTGTTCCATTAGCGGGGACTGTACAAGATGTGAGAGCAATTCCCATACTCCGCCCATTCAGATTTACTCGGCGACATAAATTTGCTATTTGTGGCAAATCATACCCTGCCTCAGCCGCCGCACCACAAATTTTTTCCGCCAGTATTGTTGTTCCCACACCCCGCCGTCCTTGGGTATAGAGACTATCCTTGACTGCTACATCGTCATCAATCAAAATATTTAGGACTCGAATACCCTCACCACGGGCTAACTCTGTTGCCATCTCAAAGTTCATCACATCACCACTGTAATTTTTGACGATGTAAAGGATACCAGAGCCTCCATCTACAAGCTTTGCTGCTTCTAGCATTTGGTCGGGAGTCGGTGAAGTGAAAACCTCACCAGGACAAGCTGCATCAAGCATTCCTTTGCCCACGAAGCCAGCGTGCATTGGTTCATGTCCACTGCCACCACCTGAAATAATTGCTACTTTCCCCGGAATAGGTGCATTGGCTCGATAGACAAAGGTGGGATCGTAGTTCAGTTTAATTAAATCGGAATGAGCCGCCGCCATACCTTCTAGACTTTCCCGCACAAAGTCTTCTGGCTTATTGATCAGCTTTTTCATAATCCGTGTTTGGTTAAAAGGGTGCTAAAACCCAGGTTATAGCGATCGCTGGTTTGTATGCAATATAATTTGACCTCTCTCTAAATCTCTCTCCTAAAACCTACCGTGTACACGTAAGTCAGATCCAATTTTATATCCAATACGCTTGGGACAAGCGAGAAAACCCTCATGTAGAGACGCGATTTATCGCGTCTAAAAGACTGACACGTTAGAGAGACGCGATAAATCGCCGTCTCTACAGAGAATGTAATCGTCAATTATTCCTTGAGAGAATACTAAATTTTCCGCTTTACCGTGTTGGGAAGCAGGTTAGGTTTTTCCCTATCACATGAAAAGTCAGTTTAATGTCAATTCAAAGATTCCATCAACTCAATACACTTGTGCATCTGCTGGCGCATGGTTTCCTTATCAGCATGAAACCTGCGCCCATGACCTGGTAGCACCCACTCAAAAGAGTAATTAGCCAAATTACGCATTGATTTAGTCTGTTCTGACCAAGAATACCAGCAAGCGCCGTGGAATGCAGTCAGTTGATGCAAGCTTTCTGACCAAGCGAGATGATCGCCAGTAAAAAGAAACTTATTTTTATAAAGTAAAACAGTTTGTCCTTTGGTGTGACCGGGAACTGGGATAATTAATAAATCTGGTGTCAACGCAAATGCTTCAGAACCAGTTAGCTGTATTTCTACATTGCGAGTATCCGCAGTAATATCATCAGTGTGGAGGATGCGATCGCACTGAAAATGTTCGGCAAACTTTTGATGATCTGCCACATCATCTTTATGAGTTAGGTACATATAACGAATTGGCCCCAGTTCTTCTAAACGCTTGACTAAAGGCGGCGTAAATCGGGGAGAATCCACCAAAATATTACCTTCTGGAAGCTGAATTAAATAGCTAGCAGCACCGTAAGATTTTTCAGAATGATAGCCGCAGTGGTAAACATTTTCCGCTACTAATATGGGAAACTTTTCTTGAGCAACTTTGATATCTTTTGGTTTCTCAACAGTGCCAATAGAACTAGTAGGACATGCCAAAAGTGCTTCCAGGGCTGCTAATCTTTCGGCATCATTGGTTGGTTGATGATAAACAGCCGATTGATCATCTACATCATAAAATACTTCAGGAGCCATCCAGCGACAGGTATCACAATCAATACAGGTAGTATCTACATAAAAATCGCCGTTGACATTTTGGGGACGACGCTGATTTAAATGAGCCATATTAATCCTTTTGCTTTCAGTCGCTTACTGGGGAGTGATAAACTCTATATCACTACGCTAGCAAAAGTAAGTTGAGACTGTAGCCGCCACTAGAAGTAAATCTGCTCAAAAATATCAAGACTCGTGAAACCGAGTTAGCAGAAAATAGGAAAACTTAATAGACACCATCTGCTTATTCCCAAATATGCTTTATTGCTCTAATTCCAATTGTTCAAATCCTTATTAAAGAAAGAATTATACACCAGACGCGCAGATGAAGTATAAAGCGTCCAAGATCAATCCCACTATGAGTAAGGGTGGGTTCCTCCTGTCTCCTGCCTTCTCCTGCCTCCTGAATCACATCTCTTCTCAAAAGGCGTAGGCGTAGCCCGTCATAGACATCGCTCAATTCCCCTGATTTCACAATTTGACCAAATTGCAACTATAATTTGATAAAAATTTACAGATACAAAAAATTAATATTGACTTAATATTAAAAATACCGACTGTAATAACCCGATAACGAAACCTAAAACACCACCTAAAGTCACAATCGCTTGCAATTCATTTTTGACAATTCCCTCAATTGCAGCTTCTAAATCAGCTGGTGAAGTTGATTTTACACGGTCAACTATTACTTCATCTATCGATAAAATTGGAATTACCTGCGCCACAATTGCTTCTAAATCTTTTTCCAAATATTTCTCTAAAATTAGAGCCAACTCTTGACTCATAACTTCTAAAGAAGTACTGACAACTGGTGAAGTGCTAAGACGATTTAACAGCACTACAGCAATATTTTGCCAATCAACAGAATCAGTTAATCCTTGTAAAAAATCGCTACCACTGTTTTGTAAGTAATGGCGAACACTTTCGCGGGTGGTTTTTCGGAGTTGGCGCACCGTACCCATTGGCAAGTTTTGTAATGATAAATTTTGCAGTAATTTCCGAATGCGATCGCGGATTTGCAAATCTTGAGTCAATTCCTGCAAGCGACTATTAGCAGCCTCTTTTTCATCCAAACAAAAAGTTCGTAGGCGTGTAAGAGTGTTACGTAAGCCAAATAAATTTGCTACTACCCAATAAGTCCCACTGGTTTTTTCGCGGAAGCCTTCATCGATAATTTGAATGGTGCGATCGGTCAAAAAATCTACTATCGTTTGGCGTAAAAGATCCGGCGGTAAAACTACTTGCAACAACCAATCAGCAAGCCGCGTAGCTTGTTCTTCACTCAATTGAAATTCCAGCAATATCTGGTCAAAAATTTGATTGATCTGCGCTTCCAAAAAATCTTCACGCCGCGCTAAAACCTTCAATAATCGTGGCAAAGATTCCCCTAGTAAATCCCGCAAAATTCCTGCTACAATTTTGGCACTTTTCTCGTTTTTATCGGTTTTGATTTGTTCAATTGCCAGCCGCAATAACCAGAGAATTGCTGCTTGCACCCGTTCTGTTTGCAACAAACGCCGCGCCAGATTTTGTAATTCTTGTGGTGTCAACAGTGACCCCATGATTGTATTGGAAATGTTCTTAGCCAGACGCTCCTGATTGCGGGGGATCAAACCAGGGGTGAAGGGTACTTTTTGTCCAGCGATATAAATTGCTCGGTAAGGACGGAACAACATTTTGATGGCTATATCATTTGTGAAATAGCCAATAATTCCACCCAGTACCGGGGGAGACACATAAAGCCAAAGATGAGACCAGTCCACAGGATTTTGGATTTTGGATTTTGGATTTTGAATTCTAGATTATAAATTAGGGATTGAGTTTTGGTACTTGGTATTTGGCTGTTATTAATTGTTAGTTGATTTTCGACTAACCACTTAGAATTCTCCATTACCCATTACCTATTTCGCAGTCCCCAATCCAAAATTGCAAATCTAAAATCTAAAATTTGCTGACTACCAGCACTCCCATCATACCGTTCGCAATGGGGTAGTGTGTGGCAACTGCAAAACCAACTTGATGAGCTAACTCTATTTGCTCTTTGCCGATGGGAAAGCGATCTAAGCTGGGACTGATGTAAGCATATTCTTCTTTTAAGCCTAAATAATTGGCAACTGGTACCACCAAACCGTCCAAATACCACTGCTGAAAGGCACGTAGCTGAGGATTAGTCGGTCGATGAAAGTCTAAAATTGCGGCTTTAGCTCCCGGTTTCAAAACACGGTATAACTCTTGGAGACTCCGGGGAATATCTTTAACATTTCTTAAACCATAGCCCATTGTTGCGGCATCAAATTGATTGTCGTCAAAGGGTAAATTTAGCACATCAGCTTCTACCCAGGCGATGCCTACGGCGGGCAAAGCCAACGCAGGTTGGGGATATTGCTTTTGAGAGCGTTCTTTAGCGTTTTCTAGCAGGTTTGGGGAAAAATCTACTCCATACACCTGTCCTGTTGCTCCGATACGCCGCGCCAAACGTAGAGCTAAATCACCACTACCGCAACACAAATCTAATGCAGTATCTCCTGGTTTAGCTGCACTCCATTTTACTGCCATTTCCTTCCAGATTCGATGCTGTCCCAGACTCAACCAATCGTTTAATTGGTCATAAACTGGAGCAATACGGTTAAAAATGGACTTAATTTCGTTAGTCATTGGTCAATAAGTCATTGGTCATTGGTCATTTGTCATTTGTCAAGGATAAAGGACAAATGACTAATGACAACTACACAATACCTTAATGAGAGTGACTACTAGTCAGAGCGATCGCTACTAGTTGCGCTGATAAATTAATTAGCACTAATTCATCTTCTCGCAAAGTGCAAGGTTGTTTCCACTGTAGCGACAATACACCTAAAAGTTGATTACGGTAGCTAATTGGGATTACTAGGTGTGCTTGCACATCCGTATTTTTGTAATGAATCGCATCAACTAATTTAGTGTCTTTAAGTACATTTAAGGAAACTTGCATTTGTCCAGTGGCGATCGCTTCCGTGGTTAGTGGGTCAAGAGATAGCCAATTTTCTATTGTACCTGTATCGCTGTAACTTCCTTGAGTCGCAACCAGAGTATTTCCATCTGTAAGTTGTAAAATACAGCCGTCTGCCCCAAAAGTGTCACTCACAGCCCTAGCAATGGGAGTGAGAGTTTCTTCTAAGCTAGAAGCTGCTTGAGTTACCTGTACCAAAACACTCAACAAAGCCATTTGAGCATGAGCGCGGCGTAATTCTTCTGTACGTTGCTTGAGCAAGTCGTAGGTTTCTGCTGCTCTTTGCACCACTGCCTTCAGTTCCCCTGGGTCCCAAGGCTTGGTGATATATTTGTAGACTTGTCCGGCATTAATTGCTTCTACCAAGTCTTCAATATCAGTAAATCCAGTCAGAATTATTCTCACTGTATCGGGAAACTGAGGTACAGTCTTGCTGAGAAACTCAGTTCCTTTCATTTCTGGCATTCGTTGATCGGAGATAATCACCGCTACCTCGCCTTCTGCTGCCAAAACTTGTAGGGCGTTTACCCCACTATCAGCTTTGAGAACATTAAAGTCCCGTCGAAATGTGCGATAAAGGAGATCGAGATTATCTGGCTCATCGTCAACTACTAAGATTTTCAGCTTTTTTGGTCGTTCAAGAGTCATAATTTGAGATTGGACTTTATCAATTTCCAGATTGGGTTTATCCATAAGATATTTCCTTTAAATATTCACTCTCTTGTTATATTCCATACCAAGTTTAGTTGAGAATAGCCGAAAATTGCCAAGGGTTTATACGGACTTATTTTGCATATTTGAGAACCCTAATAGCGATCGCTACAGAGAAAATTGACCTGCCTAAATATTTGAATTAAAAAATGTTGCACCAGAAAAACCAACTAAATCAGCAAAACTATGGCAGTTTTGATCGTGGATGAGGTGTAGGTCTGGGTATAGATTAGAATAAGACTTGCTCATGAGGTATTAATTAACCTCTCAAGTTGAAGCTTGCACTCCGATTATGACTGATTTACCACCCAACACTCAGAATCCCGAAGATAATGCTAACAATGATGTAGCACAAGAGTTACTGCGAAGACTGAGGCAAAAACAAGGCAACTGGGTGGAATGGGGAGCCGCGATCGCCTCGTTGTTAAAAATCGGTTACAACCCCCAAGAAATTTTTGAGGCGACTGGATTTGAGCCGATTCAACAAAATCAGGTGGTTGTTGGTTCTCAAGTTTACAATTCTTTGGAAAAGTTTGGAGTATCGGCAGAAACGCGATCGCACTATACTACACGTGGCAGCGATGTTTTATACGAGCTACGTTTGCTTACTCAAGAAGAACGCGCCGCCGCCGCCGAACTAATCTTCGTCCACAATGTTGATGCTGATGAGGCCAGGGATATAGCAAAAGCCCTGAAAGAGTTCTCTTATTACCGCACTCTACCAGAAGGATTTTCTGCCCATCCTGGGGATGCCGTTGCTCACCAAGTTTGGAAACTGGCACGCCAAAATGCAGATTTACAACAGCGATCGCGCCTAATCGCTAAAGGTTTGCGTTTTGCTCATACGCTAGGTGCAAGGCAAAAAATTGAACAATTACTGACTGATTTTACTACCGTTCCCCAGCGTCCAGCGCCAATTTTACCCTTTTATCGTCTGGAATTTGAAGAACAGTTACCCCGAATCTTGCCAGTAGTAGGCGAGTTGCCATTATCACGCCAAGATTTGCAAGCTGTGCCTGTAGTGACAGAAATTGAACCATTTCGGATGGTCAAGTTTTCTGGAGAGCAAGCTTGGGTACCGTTACCAGGTTGGCAAGTGCTATTGGCGGCAGAAGATCCAGTGGTAATTTTAGCGAATAGCGATCGCTTCCCCATTCAAACCCAAAGCCAAACAGGGCCAGTTGTAGTTGTCATAGATCGCGCCAAACGAGAATGGGATGTCTCCAGCTATTTTGTCGTTGAAAATGGTGGTGAATTAGATTTTCAATGGTTTGAAACTGAGCCAGAAATTCCTCTACTAGGACAAATTATTATCATTGTGCGCCCTAAGAAGATTTTGGATGAAGAATTAACTAAGGATTCCTGGCAGATTGACGAATAATTCAATTTTGGATTTTGCAACGCTGGCACTATATTGTGGGATTCGGGTTAAATCATCACAGTATTAGTGTAATTGCGAATTGGTTTAAAGGGCGATTGGCTTTATCTAAGCTAATCGTCATTAATTTTTCCAAAATGATTCGCTTATAGTAAGTGGCTCTGACCATGCTTGCTTTTATGCAGCTTAAATGCCAATTGTCTTACCATGTGAGTTAAGAGAATTAGGAAAGCAAGAATCATTATGACACTTCAAATAATCCAAAAAACTGCTTCTACAAAGACCGAAACGCCGATAACATCCCAGTTGTTCTCAAAACCCTTTGCGCCGATTATTCAACCCCCAATATCAACTCCCCTTCAGCAACCAGAGCAAACTGAGAGACCACTTCAAACAAAGACAAACTTGTTACCAATCCCTTTGATGCCACCGCCAAAAAAAGTAATCCAGGCAAAGGTGAGAATTGGGGAAGCCGGGGATGAGTATAAACAGATCGAGAGTCAGTTTGTCCAACGCAGAGAAGCCAAGGAAATGCAGCAGTTAGAAAATAAAACTGGATTACCAGAGAACATAAAAACTGGTGTTGAAAATATCTCCGGGATACCGATGGATGATGTGAGGGTTCACTATAATTCTAACAAACCCTCCCAGTTGCGAGCGTTAGCGTATACACAATACCCAGATATAGAGGTAGCACCAGGGCAAGAAAAACACATACCTGTATAGTAATAAGCCTTACGAACGCTTAGGGGAAGCTATGCCTACGCCTGATCAAACAATCGAGCAAGGAATACATACTTCTGGCAGACAAGTAGATGAATACTTAGATAGGAATATGTTAATTAAGAAGTACATTAAGCAAAAGGTCGAAGGAAGCTTTTGGGCTGGACAAGAAAGTATCAAAATTGAAGGAAAGGTTGTATTAGACTCTTCTCAAAACTTCATCCGACAGT
>NZ_JABXKI010000148.1 GCF_017115095.1 Nostoc sp. NMS4
GAAATCGATCGCGTCATTGGTTTGTCTACTGGTGCTGATGATTACATGGTCAAACCCTTTAGCCCCAGAGAGTTGGTAGCTAGGGTGCGGGCGCTATTACGACGTAGCCTCCGCCAAGGGGGACAACATCAAGTCAATCGTACCCAACACTTTATTGTCGATGTAGACCAGCGCACCGCTAGTCGGCAGATGAAATCTCAAGAAGTTGAAATTTTGGACTTAACTACCCTAGAATTTAACTTGCTAACCACCTTTGTCAGCAATCCTGGTCGAGTTTGGAACCGCACTCAATTAATTGATAAACTGTGGGGAGATAATTTTTTTGGCGATGAACGAGTGGTAGATACTCATGTAGCTCGGTTGCGAAAAAAGATTGAACCCGATCCGGCAAATCCCACTTTTATTAAAACTGTTGTTGGGGTGGGCTATAAATTTGAAGATCCTCTAGTAGCGTAAATGTTATGAAGATGGGGCTGAGAGGGCGGCTGTTTTTCTCCCACTTGGTAGTAATGATTGTGGGAGTAGCTAGTCTGGTAAGCATCAGCAAAATCTCTTCTCCCCGCTTGTTTGTCTTACATTTGGAACGATTAGAAAATCAGGGGTTCGACTTAATCGATGTCCGTACTGAATTGGTTACAGGATTTGAACTTGCTTGGCAGCGTAGCACTATTTGGTCAGTCTTAGTCGGCACCACCGCCGCCGGAGGATTGAGTTACTGGGTGTCTAGACGGATTATGCAGCGATTGACCGAGATGGAACAAATCACCCAAAAATTTGCTGCTGGTCAGATGGATGCAAGATTACCTGTGTCTGATATTCCCGAACTTAGTGGATTGAGTACTAGTTTCAACCGAATGGCAGCCAGTTTAGAAGGGGTAGAAGCGCGGCGGCGAGAAGTGATTGGAGATATGACTCATGAATTACGCACACCATTAACTGTGGTGCGCGGTTACTTGGAAGAACTAGCTGATGGGGAAATTGAAGCGTCCCCTGAAATCTATCGGCGTTTAGCGAAAGAAACTCGACGCTTAGAGCGATTGGTAAACGATTTACAAGAATTATCTAAGGCAGAAGCTGGTTATCTACCAATTAATATGCAACGGGTAAATTTGCGTCCGTTATTAGAGTCATTAGCGGAGAAATTTTCCGACCAACTATTAGAAGATGGGCCAGTTCTGCTTTTGCAATGTCCATCGGTGCTACCTCCGGTATTGGCAGATATTGACCGCACGGAACAGGTGTTGGTTAATCTGCTAGGTAATGCAGTACGTTATACTGATGAAGGTTCAATTACCATTGATGTTGGGACTGAAGGATCTCAACTCTGGATTGCGGTTAGTGATACAGGTATTGGTATCGCTCCAGAAAATTTGCCTCATGTGTTTGAGCGTTTTTGGCGAGCCGATCAATCGCGCGATCGCCATTCGGGAGGTACTGGTATTGGTTTAACTATTTCCCATCGTTTGATTGAACTACAAGGCGGTCAAATTCAGGTAGAAAGCGTATTGGGAGTTGGCAGTACGTTTCGGTTTTTTCTGCCTTTGGCTTGAGTTGAACCACAAAACCTGAGATCCGAAGGATTGACACAAGGTAGTCATGGCTGTGTCATAACCAATTGCTAGCTTGAAAGTATCCAAAATCTTAGTTTGTTGATGGATGGCAAGATTTTGCAAACATAATAGAGTATAACATTATGTCTACTTTTGTTCTGGCTGCTTTTTTGGTTATTTTACTCAGTCTTTCGGGTTACGCTGCGATCGCCTACCTGTTTCCTCAAAATCGCTCATTAAAATAATTCGTAATGACGCTCGATGACTCGCTAACGCTACGCTAACGTAATTCGTAATTCGTAGTTAATCGGACTTACGCACGGGTCACGGAAAATCGTACCACAGAGGACGCAGAATTCACGGAGAAATGAGAGTTTCAGAGGTTTCTTGCGTAATTCGTAGTTAAGAATTGAATTACGAATTAGTAATTAGTTAATCTCTTTTCTCAATAATTCTGGAATCTGAGAAGGGCGTTCAGCTACTGTAACTTGCGCTTCTTTTAAAGCTGCTAATTTACTCTGGGCTGTACCAAAGTTAGGATCGCGTCCGATGACTGTTGCTAAAGTCCCAGTTTGTCGCCAACTTTTTCCTGGTGGTGCTTGTCTACCTGCGATGTAGGCAATTACTGGTTTATCAATTGCCTCAGCAATGTAACGCGCTGCTGCTTCTTCACTACCACCACCAGGTTGACCGACTAAAACGATCGCTTGTGTGGTTTCATCCTCATCGAGAATTTGCAGCCATTGCAAAAATGAGGAACCAACGATCGCATCACTACCAATGCTGACACTAATCGACTGCCCTAAACCTGCTTTTGTTAATTCGTAGGCGATTTCGTAAGTGAGGGTGCTGCTACGACTAACGATCCCCACTGTTCCAGGGGTATAAAATTCGCTGGGTTGAGTCCCTAAGAGAATTTTTCCTGGGACAATGATCCCCGGACTATTTGGCCCGATTACCAAAGTTTCACAAGCTTCGGCTTTGCGGAGTAATTGCACCATATCCAAAGGTGGCACACCAGCAGTAATAATAATAATCTGGCGAATCTTAGATGCGATCGCTTCTAATGCTGCATCTAACACATCATAAGGATCTACACAAATAATTGTTGTGTCAATTGCCCCAAATTGTTCTACTACCTCTTCTACTAAGTCAAATACTGGCAGTCCGTGCAGTTCCTGTCCGCCGCATCCAGGATTGACACCAGCTACTAAATTCGTGCCATAAGCTTGCATTTGAGCAACATGAGTACCTGATATAAATTCACAAAAGCCTTGAATTAAGACTTTACTTTCTGGTGTTAGGTTCATAAAAAATTACCTTAAGTTTGACAACCCAGTGCCTTAAACCACTGGGCAGAGAAACGACACATTTACAGTATCGTATTGATTCAATTTTTACTGAAATTCTAAAAAATAGTCTGGAAGTTGAGTGTTCTAAAAGTCAGAAAACCTGCCTCTAGCTAATACCAATTCTGTATGAAGATGCGCCAAACTATATGAGGAACGAACCGCAAAGGGCGCATTCGCGGAGCGTCTCGTCAGAGAAGGACACAAAGAAAGAAAGTAGTCCCCAAAAGCAAAGCTTTACTTGATTTGAACCTCAAACTCAAAAATTTATACCCGACGGTAAAAATTAATAATTTTTGAGTTTTGAATTGGAAGAAAATGACATTAATTATCTTTTATGAACCGTTGGTTTAGCAAGGAGAACTGCTGCCGCCACTGCCTCATCTAAATTTTCTACCACAACGAGCGCGTCGGTGTGGGTTTTTAGTGTTGTCAAATATTTTCTTGCAGCATTAAATTCAGAACCAGCAAGACGGATAACTAAGGATGGAAAATTAAGCTGTCGCCGAACTTTACTACCATTAGAACGTACAACCTGTGATTGAATTTCGCTGTTCTCTGGCTGCACAACTCTAGCTATAACTTCAGTCACTTCCTCAATTTGCGGAATGCTACCCAGAAAGTTAATTAGTATTACTTGAATGCTTTTATCAGCCTCCAGCATTTTCAAACCTGTTTCTAGGCGATCGCGGAAGGTAGTTGGTGTAGTATCTGTAAGGAAAGCATGACGTAGATTTAAACAAACGCCTGGTTTGCCGCCAGCGTTAGCAACTAAATCTAAAGTTGCCATCACTGAACCAGTACCATTACCTAAAATACCGATTTTTCCATGCATTTCTACGCCATCCCAGTCGCCCAAAATACCGTTGATTTCAGTACTGGTATGACGACTGATAATTTTTGCTGCCATCTCAGCTAGATCGGGATGACGCTTGATCGCCCGTTCGTTGACCCTGACTTTACCATTAAGAGCCATAACTTGACTAGTACTACTGACTGCCAAGGGATTAATTTCGACTAAATCCAGGTCTTTTTGGACAAATAACTGGTACATCTTCTCCACAACGCTGCTTACCGACTGCATCAGCGTCCCTTGCAAACCCATTTTTAAAGCCAATCTTCGGGCATAAAAGGGCGAAAATTCTTGTTCTACGACAACGTAGTGCATTCTTTCCCCGGCGGATTCCCAATCGATGTCTGCTTCTTTGCAACCTAAAAGTACTGGTCGGCAGACAGCAGTATCTAAAACCACCGCCAGATAAAATTCCTGGTTCGCGTCGTATTGGGATTCTGCCAGCACAACTTCCGGCAATTCGCCCCATATTGGTAGACTAAAGATATTTTGAGCAGCTGCGATCGCATCGATAGTCGTTTGGGCAAACCTGACTCCACCAGCTTTTGCCCGTTCCGCTCCGTGGACTTGAGATTTCAGTACAATTGGAAAGCGAATTTTTAACCGTTTTAAATCTGTAGGATGGTCAATTCGTTGAGAAGGCAATACTGGAATGCCTATCTTCGCAAACCATTCTTTAACTTGATACTCTAATAAATCCATTGATACACCTTACTATTGACACTTTCCAAGCTTTTGGTTAGTCCTGTCTTAATATTTTGCAGCACCTTTATTGCAGAATTAACCTTTTTGCAGCTATAAAAACTTATTTTTCTCGGATCAATTTTATCGAATTCAGCAAATCAAGCATATTAATTTCTATAGCCAACTTGTTTGTGCCAGAGCCACAACACATAATTAATCTCCTGGGCAAGTTTCCCAGCATAGAAGATAACTAGCGTTTTTGTCAAAACCCTCTGACATAGGATCATTTTCTTAACCTCTAGATAATTTGGTAACAACTGCTCTGCAACTGGAATTTTGTAGAGCCGTAGCTATTAGACCTCTTGCATAAGTCGAATAGCCCCCCCTTAATCCCCCCGATATATTGGGGGGAAACTTGAAATCTTGCGCCCTCCCCTTTACAAGGGGAGGGTTGGGGAGGGGTGATTCAAAGATTTTTGCAAGAGGTCTATTGTGATTTTAATTGTCGCAAACTAATGCAGTGAAAATACTCAAATCTTTTATTATTCCCATTTTTTATTGGCAATTTATATCTGAAGACAGATTATTTCATTTTGTATCTAGCCCTGTAAAAATGTAGCGCTACAAACAATAACTACTTTTTTAATTTTTGGTGAAAAGTCAGAATTTGTGTTAGAAAGTTGGTCGTTCAGATTCTCAGGCTATGGTTGGTTAAATTGTGCATTTGTATTCAACAAACCTAAAAAGTTCATTTCATCCCCTTAAAGATAATCAAAACTATATAGAAGTTGAGCGGGAAAGCTCTATGAAAGTAGCAGCGCAGCAGGAAGATTTACAGCTTTTAGCCAAAACTTTGCAAGAACAATTACTTGTAGAAGTCTCAACGGCTGAAGTCTTCGAGGTGAAGTGCGTCGTCAATAAAGGCGAGTTAATGATTTTAACGCAACACGCGGCAGATGTAATAGTTGACGCTCAACTAATTTTTGCAGTTATTGAGGAAGTACTTCAATCTCTAGCACCCCACAAAGAACAGCGCGTGCAATGTTTCCTCAGAATTTTTGGCGAACAACTCCCTTATACCAAATGTTTCTTGACGTTGAAGCAGACGGGGGGATGGGTCGCAGGGGGAGATGAGGGAGATGAGGAAGCAATATCTTACTCATCCTCCTCATCTCTGACATATTCTGCATCAGTCAATGAGGCTGAAGAAGAAGAAGAACTGTTTGACCCCTTTGCAGATACGCCGAATTTATCGGCTTCAAAGCCAGGATTCCAAGTCAAACTTATTCTCCTGGGTGTGGCGTTGGTGGGAATTGTAGTTTTAGGCGGTGGTGCTTACTTATTGACTCGCCCTTGTGTGATGTCTGAGTGTCAAGAAATACAAAACGCCAAGGAATTAAAAACAAAATCTCCGCAACTGATGCGCCGCGCCAAATCTGAAAAAGAATTAGTAGCTGTACAACAGCAACTTGCAGCAGCCAGTACAGACCTGAATATAATTCCTAGTTGGTCGCCTCGTTACCAGCAGTCACAGGAACTAAAAGCAAGTTTGTCTGGGCGGTCAGAAAAAATCAATCAGGTGGTCAAAGCTTTGCAAACAGCATCTTTGGCGACACAAAGAGTTCAAACTCCGGCATCTAGCTTAGAGGAATTACAAACTAGACAACACCTATGGCGACAGGCTATAGCGCCACTAGAAAGTATAAGTTCTAGTAGTGAACTCTATGGGCTGGTGCAGGGGAAATTACTGAATTATCGTGTTCGTTTGCACGCTGTAAATCAACAAATATTTATTGAGGAAAAATGGCTGAAAAAACTAACCGCAGCGAAAGTTGTAGCCGTTGCAGCCGAGAAGCGGGAGAAGAGTGCTAAATCTTTGAATGACTGGCAAAAGGCGCAGTCTACCTGGCTGGTGGTAATTAATGCTTTGAATACCATTCCCCGAAATAGCGTTGGCTACCAAGAAGCCCAAAAGCTCTTGGTAGATTATAAACCCAAGTTAGTATTAGTCCGCGATCGCACTACTAAAGAACAATTAGCTGTTAAAACCTACCAACAAGCCCTTAGCACTGCCAAGCAAGCCAAAGTTTATCAACAACAAAACCAATGGCAAGCAGCAGCAATATACTGGGATCAGGCTTTACAAACTGCTAAAAAAGTTCCCCAAGATAGCTTGTACTACACTCAGGCTCAATCTCTCGTCGAACCCTATTCAGCGTCCCTCAAACAAGCGCAAGAAAAACTACAAGTTGTTAGTAATTTGCAGCAAACCCGTACTGATTTGGATAAGACCTGTATTAATGGAATTCGGATTTGCACTTTTAGCATTAACAATGCAGAAATTATTGTCCGACTAACCCCTGAGTACGACCAAATAAGGCAAAATAACTTAACTAATCCTTATTCTGAGAACTCGAATACTGCTGTTGATGTTACCAATCATTTGCAAATCTTACGAGAAGCCCTAGCTGTAATTGGTGAAAATGCCAATCTGTCCCTTTTTCTTTATGATTCCCAAGGTCAAGTAATTTATACACGGACTTTAGGCGGGTAAGTAGAATCCCTATTGAAGAATAAAGGATGAATTGTACATTAACTAATTATTTGTCAATCTAACAAAATATTGCCAGAGCATTTTAAATACCTAAAACCCTGACATAATTCTTACTATGTCAGGGTTTTTGCTATTTAATGAAAATAGCGATCGCACTTCTGGCTAAAAATTACAGATTTGAGAAAACGCTCAAAAATTGGGTGATATTTCAGGCATGAATATCCAATTTGAAAAAAGAATGCAACGATGAACTTATAATGATGCCAAAGAAATATTTAAATAATCGGGAGCATCCCAATGCAAGCTTAAATCTTTTCCCTCACCCCCAGCCCCTCTCCCATCTTTGGGAGAGGGGAGACATAATTCTAGTTCCCCTTATCCCAAAGATGGGAGAAGGGGTTAGGGGATGAGGGTTATCAAGGTGTTTGCACATTTGGGATGCTCCCAACCCAAATAATCTGATTTTATACAATTGGGAAAATGCGAGCGAAAATACGAGATACAGAGATTTTCTTTGATGTGGAAGGTTCTGCATTAGTAGTGGATGGCGCGAGTATCTACTCTAAACCTGTCGCCTTTCTCATCCACGGTGGACCTGGTGCAGATCATACTTCCTTCAAACCAACTTTCTCAAGTTTAAGCCGAAAACTCCAACTAGTCTATTTTGACCATCGCGGTCAAGGAAGGTCTGCCCGTGGAGCTAAAGAAACCTATACTCTAGACAATAATGTTGAAGATATGGAAGCGTTGCGCCAACACCTTGGTCTGGACAAAATTGTGGTGATTGGTGGTTCTTATGGTGGTATGGTGGCGCTAACTTATGCAGCTCGCTATCCTCAGAATGTCTCTCATCTGATTGTGATTGCCACGACAGCCCATAGTGGCTTTTTAAAACGCGCTAAAGAAATCCTCGCATTAAAGGGAACTGAGGAACAACAAGCAAGCGCCCAGCGACTTTGGGATGGAAACTTTGAAAATGAGGAACAGTTAAGACAGTATTTTCAAGTGCTGGGATCGATGTATTCGCTAAAATACGATCCTACTCAGTCAGGCTTTGCTAGACAGCAGAATATTCTTTCAGTTGATGCGATTAATGTTGCTTTTGGCGGTTTTCTCCGCAACTACAATATTCTTGACCAGTTACACAAAATTACTGCACCCACTTTAGTTATTGCAGGACGGCATGACTGGATTTGCGCCCCAGAATTTTCTGAAGAAATTGCTCAGGCTATTCCTAATGCCGATTTGAGAATTTTTGAGAATAGCAGTCATTTGATTCGCGTAGATGAGCCAGAAGCACTTTTGGATGCGATCGCAGGTTTCTTAGTTTACAAACGTTAGATCAATTCGTAATACCCTTTAGTAGTTTACAGCAGTTTTCATGTACAATGCTTTTTGCAAAGATGGCAAGTAATTAGAAACCTCACCAAGACTAAGCATCATAGGGATAAACTTAGGCTTTGATGCTCCGAGTTCTCAGGTAGTAGCATTAGCCCTGCGCCATGCAATTTTGCCAAAGCAGTATGGGTCAGAATATGGACTCCATGAAGAATAGGGAACCTACGGAAAACCAGAACATTTTTTATACCGATGGTGGTAAAGATTTTCGCTCAAACCATTTGCAACAGATAGGTATGCAATTAGGATTTGTTTGTCATTTACGCGATCGCGAAACTTTCCTGACCCAAAAGAAAACCAAAAAGGAACGTCAAAAAGCGGAACAGGCTGTAGTACAAAAAGCTAAACAACCATTGCTAGTTGAACCAGAATAAATTGAAGTGGCATTGGTTGATAGTGAGCCAGAATACCAGATGCCAGAGGTCTTTTATTACGAATTATGCCTAGCTGTACTAGTTATTGTCATCTTGCGGCTTTTCCTCGAACTTCTGAACATTCTGGGGTTGACTATTAGTCGGTGAATTTTGCTTTTCAAGTGTTGGTACTACCACAGAAGAAGGATCTGATTGTTTAGATTCCGTTGATGGTGCTGGTTGTATAAGCAGAGGTTTTGACGGACTTATGGGTTGAGGGGAAGCAGGATTTTGACTAGAAGCGGGTAAGTGATTTTGTGGGAATGGCAATGGTGCGGGAGAAGCATTTCGAGATGAGCGGATTGCCCGTAGTTTCTCCACTAACGAGGGCGTGGGTGAAATGTTAGGCGAAGGTGTGGATTGTTCGGAATCACCCCGTTGCGGTTCTTTTGTCGGGTTGCTGGTAGATTCTTCTTGAGAAGAACGGCGATTGCGGCGACGCTGCTTGGAATTAGAGACAGGTGCTGTTTCGGTTCTTGAAGTAGTGTTAGTATTTTCACCTCCAGGTGAAGATGTACTATCAAAATTAGGTGCTTTCGTGCCTGATTCTTGAGTTGGCTTTTCAACAAGTGGCTTGGCAGTCGGCTGCTGAGATTTGGGTAATAAACTGGCGATCCCAAAACCGGCTGTAGCAGCAACTAGGGCTACACCCAGACCAATAAATACTTTAGATGACTCCAGCTTTTTAGCCAATACAGTTTCTTTCCCTATGCCTGGGTTGGGCTGCATCAACACAGCTGGTCTATGAATAGAATTTTGGGCAGTTTTGCCTATTAAAGTTGCTGCTTGCTGGGCAGATAAATTGACAGTTGGTACTGCGTAAGTGGGTAAAACTTGCGATTTCCCATTCACCTCATTTCCAGGTAGCAATTGCAGCCACTCAGCAACTGTCGCTGGCCGAAAACGAGACTCTACCGCCATACCGCGCATTACTGCCTGGTTGACAGCAGCACTCAAATGTGGTTGCATCTCGCGGGGGGAAGGCATTTGTTCGCGATCGCGCAATAATGCTTGCATGGGAACTTGGGCTGTCAACAGTGCATACAAGGTTGCCGCTAAACCATAAACATCCGTGGCGGGTGTGCGCGCCGCTTGCGTCATATACTGCTCAATGGGAGAATAACCCTCAGAAACCAGACCTGTGTGGGTCTGTCTGACACTGCCATTAAATTCCCTGGCAATACCAAAATCAATCAGTATTACTTCCTGCGTTCCCAGGCGAAGGATGATATTATCTGGTTTGACATCGCGGTGTAACAAACCGTTATTGTGTACTACCTGCAACGCTGCCCCAATTTGCCGGATGTAATGAATTGCTGTAGCTTCAGGCAAAGTTATTCCTGGTAATACAAATGCGTCTCCCAAGGTTTCGCCAGGAATGTATTCCATCACCATGTAAGGCAGTCCAGCTTCCACAAAAAAGTCACTAACTCGGACTATATTTGGGTGAATACACGTAGCTAATCGTCTGGCTTCATCTTGGAATTGGCGCTCGAATTTGACAAAATCAGGATGTTGTCGCAGCCGTTCATTGATGGTTTTCATCACCACTTCCTGACCCAAGTAGTGATGCGTAGCTTTAAAGGTAATGCCAAAGCCACCCCGCCCTATTTCTTGAATTAGGGTATATTTTCCATCCTGCAAAATTGTTCCTGCTAACATAAAGAGTCCTGAGTCCTGAGTGAGCAGATAAGTACCGAGTCCCGAGTTTTGAGGGATTTCTCAAAAATTTTCCCATATTTTTATCGGGCAGGGTTCTTGCCTGTCTATTTTACGGGATGATTTAGTTGTTGGAATTCCTGAAGTAAGAAAGACCTCTCCACGATCGCAACATTTTTATCTTTCTCAGATGATAGCGCGGGAGTGTGGCAAGCTTAAAGCGAAAGACGGGCTAAGGCTATTTTTGAGGTTTAAACAGAATTCAGGAGTCAGAATTCAGAATTCAGAGTGAATTATGTACAACTGGCGAATTTTATGAAATTTCTGTTTAAACTTACTAGTAGTCTGTCCCATTAAATATGAAGAGTTATAAAAGTTTGTAGTAAGCACTTCAGTGCTTAAAATTGAGCGATAAATCGCTCACTACAAACCTAGCAAAATTAATGGGACAGACCACTAGGCTTAACCCAAGCGTATTGGAATATAACCAAATTTTGGTTCTCTCGGTACTTTTATTTATAAACAGATTTGAATGTCTGGTTAAACCGTATTAAGCTTACGCGTGTGTTTCGCAAACTTGCTCGCCGCGCCACAATTGATATAGCCGCGTGGCCGGCATCGTCATATATAATACATCACCAACGCTGAGGTTGGTTTCTAGTAAATCCCAACCATGAAGGGTTTGCTGATTTGTCTCTACGTACAAAGGTACACAATCAGCAGACATTGCTACATCTTTTACCCATTGGCCACAAAAGACGTGTGAAGCTGTAATCACAGTCGCAAAAGCTACCCAAAGACTATCTGCTGTGATGCCATTACCAAGAATACGTCCCCCTAGTGCAGCCGCCGCAAAAGCTGGGGCTGCTAGTTCAGCCGGACTCAGTACGGCCTCGAAGCCAAATAGCTGTTGCGCTATACCAGCAAAATCAGGATCGGCATAATGAACAATTACCGGAATGCTGGGTGTCAAACCTTTGGCTTTGAGGGCAATTTCTAAATTGGTAGCATCATTACTAGTCACAGACAGCACGGCGGCAGCAGATTCTATATTACTGGCTTTGAGTATTGTACGGAAGCTGGCATCGCCCTGAATGACGGGGATACCAAGTTCGCGGGCGGTGTTGATATATTTGTTGTTGGAGTCGGGTTCAACTACTACAACTTCATGTCCACTGGCGTGGAGTTGTTGGACAATTCTCACCCCAATACCACTCAAACCACAGACAATGTAGTGCGATCGCTGGGGAATTCGGGCTGCATCCCAAAATTGCTTAAAGCGGCTTCCTAAGACAAAATCGGTCAGCATGGCATACCAAATACCAATCACCACTGCTCCAACCAGCATCATCACAACAGTAAATAACTTAATACTGTTAGGAGCATTTTCTACTACTTTGTCATTACCACCCGCTCCGGTAATCATGCCTACCGAAAAATATAGAGCATCAACAGGAGACAAACTCAACTCAGCCGACATATAGGTGAATGTTGCGATCGCAATAACTATCAATAAGGCAACAGCACCCAACACTACCGATCGCCCGTGTTCCTGAAACTGCCTAAAATTAGTCAGAACTTTCAGCAGTTTTCTAATCAACGATCTCCGGGGGGGACGGATGCGGGGTTGTGTGCCAATAATTAAGCGATCGCCTACTTGGATTTCTTTCCCAGATATTACACCTGAAACCAAATCCATCTCACCTTCTACTGGCAAGTAATAAATTAGCATCCGCGATCGATCTTCCCACAATTCACTCAGCTTTCTACCTTTCCAGCAGTGATTTTCATCAATGTATTCTTCGTGAATTGGCCAAGGTTGCTGAAATAATTTGATTTGTCCGATCGCTCGGTTTCCCATTGCCGCAAAGGTAAATACGGGTGCTGCTAATCCGACAACACTCATACTCAAGTGGTCTGGCAAACTTTGATCTAGGCGCTCCGCCAAATTTGTATTATAAAAACGGTTGATAATCCGAATCTGAGGATTTAGCACCCGCGCTTGCATCATAATAGACAAATTCAAAGCATCTTTAGATCCAGCGATGACTAAAGTGTGTGCCTGTTGAATTCCTGCTGCTGTTAGGGTAGAAGCTGCTTGTAAATCTCCAACAATCACATCTCCTGCCGTTTCGCCAGGGATAGATTGGTGATGAATACCAATAACAAAGGCTCCCTGGTGTCTCAGCAGACGAAAGGTTTTATATCCGGTACGTCCTAAGCCACAAACAATAATTCTGGGTTTCATGAAACGGCAGCATCTTTTACAGGTAGGGCTGCATTTCTAGTTAGTTATTAATAATATTGTTGCCCATTATCCTGAAATATAACTGTAGCTGACAACACGATTGTTTTAATTACAGGCAGGGGGCATTTTTGCTTCGTTGCCATCCCGCCTGGGAATAAATTCCAAGGCTAATAGCTAAAGTCCTCTCAAGAGGACTAAATACAAGAGTTTAAGCCATATATAGGACTCATATTTGATTTTTGAAAAAAACTCAGTACACCTTTATTCCTTCTTCCCAGTCCCCAGTCCCCAGTCTCTACGAGTAATTCAGGAATCAAATCGGATTGCTATAGATAGCTTTACTTTGTAAAAACAAAAATTTCAGTCCACGCTTAGTGGACTTTAGCTATTAGCCCCGAACTTCAGTTCTGGGCGGGATATCGGGTGAGCGCAACACTTTGACTGTTACAAAAATGTGGGTAACTACAAGCCTTATAAGGTTCGGAGAGTAAGATTTGTCGTAAAACATCGCTATAGTTTGACACCCCAAATAAGAGAGTTTTTCTAAATAGGTTTCAATAGCCAATAAAATAATATAGAAAAATATGGCAATTTTTGTAGGTTGTGATACGCTATCTGCTTTAGGAGTGTGGAGGAACCGAAAATGACTAAGCTGCGCGTGGGATTACTGTTTGGCGGTCGTTCGGGAGAACATGAAGTTTCGATCAACTCAGCACGGGCGATCGCTAAAGCTTTGAGTGCAGAGCAAAATGCTCATAAGTACGAAATCCTGCCTTTTTATATCCAAAAAGATGGCCGCTGGCTGGCGGGAGAAGCACCCGAAAAGGTTTTAGCAACCGGCAGTCCACTAGTAGAATCGGCAGAATCAACTTCTGAGGGAAATCTAATATCCAACCCTCAAGCCCAAACTCTGAGTAAGTGGCAATCTCCCTCTCAAGTCGCTCAAGTGGATGTTTGGTTTCCCATTCTCCACGGACCCAACGGTGAAGATGGGACAATTCAAGGGTTACTCACTTTAATGCAAGTCCCCTTTGTGGGTTCTGGGGTGTTAGGCTCGGCAGTGGGGATGGATAAAATTGCCATGAAAATGGCCTTTGAACAAGCGGGACTAGCACAGGTAAAATACAAGGCGGTAACTAGAGCGCAGGTTTGGTCTAACCCTTGCGTATTTCCGAAACTGTGTGATGAAATTGAGGCAGCATTAGGTTATCCGGCTTTTGTCAAACCTGCTAATTTGGGTTCATCGGTGGGTATTGCCAAAGTGCGATCGCGCCAAGAATTAGAAGCCGCTTTAGATAATGCTGCCAGTTACGATCGCCGACTCGTTGTAGAAGCTGGTGTAGTCGCCAGAGAAGTAGAATGTGCCGTTTTAGGTAACGAGCAACCCCAAGCCTCTGTCATTGGAGAGATTACATACAACAGCGATTTTTATGATTATGAAACTAAATATACTGAGGGACTAGCAGATTTACTGATCCCGGCACAACTTCCAGATGCGATCGCTCGTCAAATTCAGGATATGGCTTTGCAAGCTTTTGCAGCTGTTGACGCGGCAGGGTTAGCAAGGGTAGATTTTTTCTATGTGGAAGCGACACAAGAAGTTTTGATTAACGAAATCAATACCTTACCAGGCTTTACTGCAACAAGCATGTATCCCCAACTCTGGGCTAATAGTGGAGTCCCCTTTCCAGAATTAGTCGATCGGTTAATTCAACTTGCTATTGAAAGGCATTCTCCTAGTTTAGAGAAGAAATAAGCGAACTGATTTCAGATTATTACGGTAAAAAGTCACAATAAATACAGAACTTTGGCAAAAATTAGCCAGATTTGGTAGCTTCTGTTTTACAAAAAAGCTACTTAAATCTAAACTTTGTTACGGATACCTGATGCTTGACTCCTCCAGTACAATTTATTGACTAGAGGGGTACAAATCTGAAAAGAATCATGGAAAAAAGTCAGAGTGTACAGCGCGAGCGAACCCAATTAAAAAGGGCTACTCCAGAGCTGACAAACAGGAAATCGAGACTAAGAAATAGCTCGAACGTTCTGATATATCTGGTTGCACATCATCCTTGGCTATTGTTAACTGGGTGTTTAGCCATGTTTCTGGGAGGTGGTGCCTTTGCCTTATATAGCTTAGGTAATGCTGGCCCCGTGCCACAAGAAGAACCAGAAAAAATCCCAGTTATAGTTGAAGAACCAATCAATCCGCCCTCTGAGAATAGCAATCCTACACCTTTATGGGTGATTGCTGCGATCGCTCTCAGCTGTGGTGGTGGTTCCTTGCTCATTTTCCGAGTGCTTAACCGCGCAAAGCAACCGCAAAAAGTTCAAAAACAGGTTAATCGCCATCAGGTACGCTTGGCACAGAAGCATCACCAAAAATTGGAGCCGCATCTTACCAAGAGTCAGCCCATTTTTGTGCCACAGCCACAACTAATGCCCGTTATGCAGATGCAACCTAAAACAAAGCATCTGGTGACAGTTCTACCAGCAGAACACAAGCACCACCTGGATAAGCGCACAGAACCTTTAGCAGACTTGATGGATCTTCGTAAAAATAGTTCATTGTCTGCTATTTTACGCCAGTATTAATATTACTGTAAAGTAAAACACCGTTAAATTAATACTTTTTGCCAATTAGCTTGGTTTAGATTCCCGACTTTCTCTAAGAAGTCGGGAATCTTGTTATGTACAAATAATTTATTGTGAAAATGGGCGTGCTATAGCGGTTTAACTGCTTTTAAAAAGTTAGATATGAGCAATTAGGAAATTTAAAAAGCTGCCAAAATGGCAACCAGCTTTTGATTATTCAAGTTAAATTGTATGAAGATAAACGACTTCAAGGGTTAAATTATCAGGGACTACTACGTAATTAAATTTATTTTGTAAAACACTATTTACTAAGTGATTTACAAAAACAAAAAGCTGTCTATAACAATTATTTGCAGAGTATTTATCTCAGTAAATAAACATCAATAATTAAGTTTGGCATTTGCTGCAACAGGAATATTAAATGCGTGCGGGCGTTGTTGTTGAAGTACGCATTAGCCCCTAACGGGTAACGTCTGTATACATTCCTGTTCACTTCAGTAGCAAATGGTAGAGTGGGAGTTTGAAAGCTGACTGATATGCTTCCTCCCACTCTCTTTTTATCTAATTCGTAAT